>JAVXWK010000198.1:0-7794 GCA_032230575.1 Pseudonocardiales bacterium
TTCAACTACCCCGGACTGTCCGTTGTGGACGGTGCGGCGATCAGCGCGAACCTCGGCGTGAACCCGAGCCTCACGATCGCCGCGCAGGCCGAGCGGGCGTTCTCGCTGTGGCCGAACAAGGGCGAACAGGACCAGCGGCCGGGTCAGCAGGAGCCCTACCGGCGGATCAACCCGACGAAGCCGAAGAACCCGGCGGTTCCCGATCAAGCTCCAGCCGCATTGCGGTTGCCGATCGTGAAGGCCTCCTGAGCTAGTTTCATTTGGCTACGGTGGAGGCATGGCCAAAAAGCCGCCGAAGAAGCCATTCGCCTCCAGCGCCGACCTCGCCCCGAAGGACGAGGTGTTCGTCGAGCTCGCCGACGGCGTCTACACCCTGACCGCCGAAGGCGACCCCAACGTGGGGGCGATCGAGGCCGAGGACTTCCTGATCTGCTTCGAAGCCCGCGCCACCCCGGCGGCCGCGCGACGGTGGCTCGCGCAGCTCAGAAAGCACACGGATAAGCCCGTTCGGTACCTCGTGCTCAGTCACTACCACGCCGTCCGCACGCTCGGCGCCAGCGCGTTCGACGCCCAGGAGATCGTCGCGCACGAGATGACGCGGGTGCTGATCGCCGAACGCGGGCAGCAGGACTGGGAGAGCGAGTACGGCCGCATGCCGCGGCTCTTCGAGTCCCCCGAGGAGATCCCGGGGCTGACCTGGCCGTCGCTCACGTTCTCCGACCGCATGAGCATCCCGCTCGGCGAGGACCGCGGCGACCTCGTGCTGCAGCACCTCGGCCGCGGCCACACGGCGGGCGACATCGTGGCGTGGCTGCCGCAGCAGCGCATCCTCTTCGCCGGCGACCTGGTCGAGTCGCAGGCCGCGCTCTACACCGGCGACGCGTTCCACGACGAGTGGGCGACGTCCACTTTGGACGAGATCGCGGACCTCGGCGCGGAGGTGCTCGTCGGCGGACGCGGCAAGGTCGCCCGCGACCGCTTCGAGGTCGAGGCCGCGATCAACCAGAGCAGGCACTTCCTCAACGAGCTGCGCCGCACGGTCGGCGGGGTGCACGCCGACGGCGGCACGCTCAAGCAGGCCTTCAGGCTCGCGCACGAGACGCTCGAACCCCGCTACGGACGCTGGCCGATCTTCGAGCACTGCCTGCCGTTCGACGTGAAGCGCTACTGGGACGAGTGCGACGGCAAGGACTGGCCCGACATCTGGACGGCCGAACGCGACCGCGCGGTCTGGGACGCCCTGCAGTGAAACCGGTGCTCGTCGTCGGTGCCGGGCCGGTGGGCATGACCGCCGCGCTCTTCCTGGCCCGTGCCGGCGTGCCGAGTGTGATCCTGGAGAAGGCTCCGCAAAGACAGCAGGTCGGCAGCCGTTCGATCTGCGTGCAGCGGGACATCCTGGAGATCCTCGAACGGATCGGTGTCGGCCAGGCAGTCGCCGACGCGGGCGTCACCTGGTACACCGGCCGCACCTACCACCGCGACCGCGAGGTGCTGACCCTGACGTTCCCGCAGGCCAAGGGTTTCCCGCCGTTCGTGAACACCCCGCAGACCGTCGTCGAGCAGCTGCTGGAGGAACGAGTCCGTCAAGAATCGCTCATCGATCTTCGCTACGGACACGCGCTCGAAAGCCTTACCCAGGACGAAGAAGGAGTGTCCACAAAGGATCTGAAGGCCTCCCACTGCATCGCGGCCGACGGTGTGCACTCGACGGTCAGGCAGCTGCTGGAGATCCCCTTCGAGGTCTTCTCGTTCGACGACAGGTTCATCATCGCCGACGTCCGCGTCGACCTGGACTTCGAGACTCCAGAACGCCGCTTCTACTTCGACCCGCCCTGGAGCCCGGGCCGCCAGGTTCTCCTGCACCCGCAACCGAAGGGCGTCTGGCGGATCGACTGGCAGGTCGCGGAGGACGTCGAGCTCACCGACGAGCACATCCGCGCGATCGTTGGCGACAAGCCGTACGAGGTGGTCTGGCAGTCGACCTACCGCTTCCACCAGCGCCGCGCCGCAACGTTCAGGAAAGGCAGGATCCTGCTCGCCGGCGACGCCGCGCACGTGATGAGCCCGTTCGGCGCCCGCGGCCTGAACTCCGGAATCTGCGACGCCGACAACGCCGCGTGGAAGATCGCCGCCGACCGCACCGGCGAGGCAGGCCCGCACCTCCTCGACTCCTACGACGTCGAACGGGGGCAGGCCGCCGACGAGAACCTCCGCATCACCGGCGACACCATGCGATTCCTGGTGCCGGGGAACGAAGAAGAGCGCATCCACAGGCAGAAAGCCCTCGAATCCGGCGAAGGCATCGACTCGGGCAAGCTCTTCACGCCGTCGACGTACGAGAACTCCCCGCTCACCACGGACGGCGGCGAGCTCGTCCCGAACTCCCGCACCGCAGGTCCCGGCTTCCAGTCGAGAGACGGCCGGTTGATCAGACCGGATGGGCACGTTGCCGCACGGCATTGCGACGATCGGGTGAAGCGGCGCGCACTCGGGTGGTGATTGGAGCGGAGGACAACCCGCGATCGGAGGCGGCGGTGTTTCCTCCATGGGGATCAACAGGCGAACTTTCTTGCAGGGGACCGCACTCGCCGTCACGGGCCTGGGGATGAGCTCGGGAACGGCCGTCGCGGACACGAACTGGGTGAAGCTGCGCAAACGCCTCGGAGACAGGCTCGTCCTGCCGCAGGACGCGGGCTACGACCAGCTCAGGTTGCCGTTCAACACGGTCTACGCGCACCGCAGGCCGGCGGCGATCGCGAGGTGCGTCCGGCCGGAGGACGTCCAGGCGTGCCTCGACTTCGCGTCGCACGAACGCATCCCGATCGCCGCACGCAGCGGCAAGCACAGCTACGCGGGCTACTCGGTGCCGGAGAACGGGCTGGTCGTCGACCTGCACGGCATGTCGGGCGTCCAGGTGAACGGCAACTCGGCGCGCATCGGGTCCGGCGCCCAGCTCCTCGACGTCTACGAGGCGGTCGGGGCGGCGGGGCAGGCACTTCCGGGTGGCACCTGCCGGTCGGTCGGCATCGGCGGGCTCGCGCTCGGCGGCGGCATCAGCGTGATCGGCCGCAAGTACGGCCTGACCTGCGACCACCTGACCAGCGCCAGGATCGTCACGCCGGACGGCTGCCTCCGCACGGTCAGCGCGCACGAGGAACCCGACTTGTTCTGGGCGTTGCGCGGTGGTGGCGGCGGCAACTTCGGCATCGTCACGTCGTTCACCTTCCGCACGGACCCCGCGCCGGTCCTCGCGGTGTTCAGCCAGCAGTACCCGGCCGGCGCGACGGCGGACGTGTTCGACGCCTGGCAGGAGTGGATCGGTGACATCCCGGACGAGCTGTGGTCCGGGTGCGGCGTCACGGCGGGCCCGTTGTCGCGGATCGGGCTCGACGGCACGTACGTCGGCCCCGCGAAGGAGCTGAACCGCCTGCTGGACCGCCTGCCGTCCGGTGGCACGCGGACCGTGCAGGAGCTGAGCTACCTCGACACCATGCGCCACTTCGCCGGACCGGTGATCGCGGGTGACCCGTTCGTCGCGTCGTCGCGGATGCTGCGCCACAGGATTCCGGGCGCACGGGTCGCGCAGCTCGCGGACGGGCAGCGGGACGCGTTCATCCAGTTCGACTCGTTCGGCGGCGCACTCGGCCGGGTCGCGCCGGACGCCACGGCGTTCCCGCACCGCGACGCCCTGGCCAGCTCGCAGCCGTTCGTCATGGTGAAGGACCGGACCGAGGCCGAGTCACGCGCGTTGCTCGCCTCCATGCGCGACGGGCTCGGCGCGGGCAACACCGGGTACGTGAACTACATCGACCCGGAGATGCCCGACTGGCCGACCGCGTACTACGGCCGCAACCTCGCGCGGCTCAGGAAAGTCGCGCGGCGCTACGACCCGGACCGCGTGCTCAAGTTCCCGCAAGGGCTATAGCGGGATACCGGTCAGCACGGTCACGCGCTCCTCGGTGAAGTCCTCCATCGCCGACCGGACGCCCTCACGTCCGGTACCCGAGCCCTTCACGCCGCCGTAGGGCATCTGGTCGGCGCGGTAGGACGGCACGTCACCGATGATCACGCCACCGACCTCGAGCTCGGCCGCGGCCTCGAACGCCACCTGCACGTCACGGGTGAAGACCCCGGCCTGCAGCCCGTACTTGGTGTCGTTGGCCTGCGCGAACGCTTCCTCGACGCCGTCGGCGACCGACACCACGAGCACCGGCCCGAAGATCTCCTCGGTCCACAGCTTCGCGGACTTCGGCACGTCCGTCACCACGGTCGGCTCGACCGTCGTACCGGTCCGCTTGCCGCCCAGCAGCACGCGCGCGCCCGCGTCGGTGGCCATGTTGACCCACTCCTCGACGCGCCGGGCGTTGTCCTCGTCGATCAACGGGCCGACCTCGACCTCGGGATCGTGTGGGTCGCCGGTCTTCAACGCCCCCACGGCTTCCACGAGCTTCGGCACGAACTCGTCGGCCTTCGAACGGTCCACGATCACCCGCTGCACGGCGATGCACGACTGCCCGGCCTGGTAGTTGCCAAACGTCGCGATCCGCTGCGCCGCGTGGTCCAGGTCCGTCCAATCAGGACAGATGATCGCCGCCGCGTTGGACCCCAGCTCCATCACGACGTGCTTGCGCGGCGCGGCTTCCATCAACGACCAGCCGACCTTCGTGGAGCCGGTGAACGAGATGACCGGCAGCCGTTCATCGCGAACGAGAGCATCCATGTCCTTACCACGCACGGGAAGGATCGAGAACGCGCCCTCTGGCAGGTCGGTCTCGGCCAGGATCTCACCCAGCAGCAAGGCCGACAGAGGCGTCGCAGAGGCGGGCTTCACGATCACCGGCGCACCCACCGCGAGCGCCGGCGCGACCTTGTGCGCCACCAGGTTCAGCGGGAAGTTGAACGGCGCCACCGCCAGCACCGGCCCGCGCGGCACGTGCCGCACGATCGCCATCCGCCCGACGCCACCGGCCTCGGTGTCGAGCCGCTGCAGCCCACCGGTGAACCGCCGCGCCTCCTCGGCGGCGAACCGGAACGTGTTGACCGCGCGGGAAACCTCGATCTCGGCCCACTTGAGCGGCTTGCCGTTCTCCGCGGTGATCGTCTCGGCGATCTCCTCCGCGCGTTCGGCCAGCGTCCGCGAGACCTGCAGCAGCGCCTCGGCCCGCACGTGCGCGGGTGTTCGCCGGAACTTCTTCGCCACGGACGCAGCCGCCGCCACCGCGCGTTCCACCTGATCTCTGCCCGGCACGGCGACGGAGGCGACCTCGGTGCCGTCGAACGGGTGGAAGACCTCTAACGCCTGCTCGCCCTGCTCGGGGCGGCCGGCGACCCAGCACGGCCTGGGTTGCGGCGTGAACGCGTCCATGGGATCACGTTAAGCCCTATTGGCCTGCACGTACTGGTCACACTTCTAGAAGACGGAGCCGGTTGGGTGTCAGAAACGGGCTTCGCCGGTTTCTGACGCCCAACCGGCGAGTCCCAGGTAGTAGTCGTCGTGATGCTCGGCGCGTTGCTTCACGAACGCCGGATGTTCGCGAATGGTGCGGATCGCGTCGTCCAGTCGCATGAGGACGTGTTCGGCCTCGTAGCCGCATCCGTAGGCCTCGCAGAACAGCCGGGTGCGCCGTTTCCGGTCGTGAGGCAGCCCCAGCACGAACTGGATGATCGCCCAGCTGACGTCCCACCAGCGCGGACCTGGATGAGCCGCGTCGAAGTCGAACACGCCCACGGGCAGGCCATCGCGGTAGACCGTGTTGTACGGCGCGAAGTCGCCGTGGAGCACCACCTCGACCGGTTCTCTGGCGGCGAACTGCCACCCCTCGAGTCGATCGACGAGCGGGATCGTCGCATCGTGGAGCTTGCGCAGCAGCAGCGCCGACTCGATCAACGAAGCGTCGTCGTCCGGGAACACGTGGCCAACGTCACCGGGCAGGTAGCTGAGCAGCTCGTGCTCGTCGTCGAGCGCCAGCGGAACGGGCGCGATCCCCAGCGGCGCCAAGTGTCGCAACAAATCGTGCACACGCGCGGCCCACGGACCGGCCGGCCTGCGCACCGCGTCACCCACCCTGAACACCTGGTTCAGCCCGCCACCGGTCAGCAGTTCACCGTCCACGCATGAGATCCTTGGCGACGTGTCCGACACCAGCAACCGCCCTGTTCTCGTCGTCGACTTCGGCGCCCAGTACGCGCAGCTGATCGCCCGCCGCGTGCGTGAGGCCCAGGTCTACTCCGAGGTGGTCCCGCACACCGCGACGGTGAGCGAGATCCTCGACCGCAACCCGCTGGCCATCGTGCTGTCCGGTGGCCCGTCGAGCGTCTACGAGGAGAACGCCCCGCAGGTCGACCCGAAGCTGTTCGAGACCGGCGTCCCGGTCTTCGGCATCTGCTACGGCTTCCAGGCCATGGCGCGCGCACTTGGCGGCGCAGTTGAACAGACCGGCACCCGCGAGTACGGCCGCACCGACCTCGGTGTGACCGGTGCGGGCGGCGCGCTGCACGAGGAGCTGCCCGGCAGCCACCCGGTGTGGATGAGCCACGGCGACGCCGTCACCAAGGCGCCGGAGGGCTTCACGGTCACCGCGACCAGCGAAGGCGCTCCGGTCGCGGCGTTCGAGGACACCGAACGCCGCTTCGCCGGTGTGCAGTACCACCCGGAGGTGCACCACTCGCCGCACGGCCAGGAGGTGCTGCGCCGGTTCCTGCACGAGATCGCGGGCATCCGTCCGCAGTGGACGACGTCGTCCATCCTGGACGAGCAGGTCGCGCGGATCAGCGCCCAGATCGGTGACGGCAAGGCGATCTGCGCCCTGTCCGGGGGCGTCGACTCCGCCGTGGCCGCGGCTCTGGTCCAGCGTGCCATCGGCGACCGCCTCACCTGCGTCTTCGTCGACCACGGTCTGCTGCGCGCCGGTGAGCGCACTCAGGTCGAGCGCGACTTCGTGGCCGCGACCGGCGTCAACCTGATCACTGTCGACGCCCGTGAACGGTTCCTGAACGCCCTCGCCGGCGTCACGGACCCGGAGGAGAAGCGCAAGATCATCGGCCGCGAGTTCATCCGCGTGTTCGAGCAGGCCGAGCGCGACCTCAAGGCCGAGGGCGACTACCGCTTCCTGGTCCAGGGCACGCTCTACCCGGACGTCGTCGAGTCCGGCGGCGGCGCGGGCACCGCGAACATCAAGTCGCACCACAACGTCGGCGGCCTGCCGGACGACCTGCAGTTCGAGCTGGTCGAGCCGCTGCGCGCGCTGTTCAAGGACGAGGTCCGCCGCGTCGGCACCGAGCTGGGCCTGCCGGAGACGATCGTGCAGCGCCAGCCGTTCCCCGGCCCTGGCCTCGGCATCCGGATCATCGGCGAGGTCACCCAGGACCGCCTGGACACGCTGCGCCAGGCCGACGCCATCGCCCGCGAGGAGCTGACGGCCGCCGGTCTCGACCGCACGATCTGGCAGTGCCCGGTCGTGCTGCTCGCGGACGTCCGCAGCGTCGGCGTCCAGGGCGACGGCCGCACCTACGGCCACCCGATCGTGCTGCGCCCGGTGTCGTCCGAGGACGCGATGACCGCGGACTGGACGCGCCTGCCGTACGAGGTGCTGGAGCGGATCTCGACCCGGATCACCAACGAGGTGGCCGAGGTCAACCGCGTGGTCCTGGACGTCACGTCCAAGCCACCGGGCACCATCGAGTGGGAGTGAGCCCGGTCAGTCCGGGTCCAGCCCCTTGCGCGCCCGGCGGCGCACGCCCCTGACCGCACGCACGGTGTGCGGACCGACGAGGCGTGGGCCGGCGAGCTTGCTC
>JAVXWK010000199.1:0-10279 GCA_032230575.1 Pseudonocardiales bacterium
CAAGGCCACCGGTGACGCGGACAGCATCGCGCGCTGGTCGTGCCTGCACGCGGGGCAGGTCAACCCGTCCAAGAACTTCGTGGAGTGCCCGGCCGGCACGATGCTGGAGACCTACCTGGACTTCCCGCAGTGCTGGAACGGCCGCGACCTCGACTCGGCCGACCACAAGTCCCACATGTCGTACCCGGTGGCGGGCGGCTGTCCCTCGTCCCACCCGGTTTCCGTCCCGAAGCTGCGAATGGTCCTGCGCTACCCGGTCAACGGCAGCACGGCAGGTCTGCGCTTGTCCTCCGGCACAGGCCAAACCATGCACGGCGACTTCTTCAACGTGTGGCCGCGCGCCGAGATGGAACGTCGCGTCCGCAACTGCCTCAACGTGGTGATGAAGTGCGATCACGCAGGCAACCACGGATAGCACCGCTCCTGCTGGCAGGCCTTGTTCTCTCGGCCTGCCAGCAGGCACCACCCCCAGCGCCACCACAGAACGGTTACGGCGCAACGGAACGCGCGTTCGTCGAGCTCTCGATCGCCACCGACGAGCAGGCGCTCAAGCTCGTGGCCCTCGACAACAACCCCTCGCTCGTCGAGAACCGCCAAGCCGAGCTCACCGAACTCCGCAAACTCCTCGACGCGCCCTACGTGAACAACCACGCGGGCCACGACATGCCAGGCATGCCAACGGATGCGGAGATCCAGCTCGCCTCCACCAGCCCGGACGCGCGCAGGCAGTTCGTGCACGCGCACCTCACCGAACAGCTGGAGGTCCTGCGGTCGGCCGGCACCGCGATCACCCACCCGCCGACCGCCGAGGTCGTCAAGCTGATGGAACAGCACCGCACGGCCGAGCTGACCGTCACAGAGCCTTAGTGCGCACCGGCATCTCGCGGACGACCAGCCACGCCAGCCCCAGCGCGACCAGCCAGGCGACGAACGACACGGCGTGCCACCCCGCGCCGAGCAGCACCGGGATGTTCCGGATGAACGGCAGCTCCCCCGCGCCCGGCACCCGCACGCCCGAGGTGACGACGAGCAGCAGGCCGACGGGCAGCGAGAGAACACCACCGGGACCGAACCTGTCGAACGCCGCCGAGACGAACGTGCCGGTCGCTCCCCACGCCAGGTACATCAGGAAGTACGCGTACGGCTGGCCGTGGTCACCTGAGGCCGACCAGCCCATCAGGCTGTAGAGGCCGCCCTCGACGAGGAAGCCGAGCCACGCGCACACAGCCATCGCCAAAGCGAAGACCACGGTGAACCCGGTGGTCGCGACCATGAACTCACGGCGGGTCCGCCCGTGCGCGATCGCGATCGGCAACACGTTGTGGATGGCGTAAACCCCTGCCCACAAGCAGAACCAGCGCGCGATCTGGGCCGTGACGACGCTCCACGCGCTGAGCTGGACCTCGGTGAACGAGGACACCGCGAAGACAGTCGCGACGCACAACGCGAACGTGCAACCGGCGATGATCACGCCGTAGGTGACCAGCGTCGTCGTCAGGTGCCGGAAGATCTTCACAGCTTCCCCCCGACCGGTTCGGTGAGGTGGACGAACAGGTCCTGCAACGCGATCGGCCCGAGCTCCAGCCCGAGCTGCCGAGCGCGGATCAGCTGCGAGTCGTCCAGCGCGCCGTAGACCATCGCGGCTTTGGTGCGCCCCAACGACTTCTCGCTCAGCACGGTCAGGCCGGCGGTGAACTCGTCGACGTCCGAAGCGTTTCCGGTGACCTCGGTGCCACGCGACCGCAGCACGTCGGCCTCCTCCTGCAACACCAGGCGGCCACCATCAATGATCACCACTTCCTCCAGCAACGAGGACAGCTCCTCGATCAGGTGCGTGGAGATGATGATCGTGCGCGGGTGTGCCATGAAGTCGTTGAGCAGCGTGTCGTAGAACGCGTACCGGGTCGGCGTGTCCATGCCCAGGTGCGACTCGTCGAGCATCGTCAGCGGCGACCGGCTCGCCAGCCCGATCACCACGCCCAACGCCGACCGCTGCCCCAGCGACAGTCCGCCGACCTTGCTCTTCAACGGAATCTTGAACAGGTCGACCAACTCCAGCGCATAGGAGTTGTCCCACGTCTCGCGCCACGCCGCCCCGTACTCCAGCACGTACGAGACCTTGTCGCTCTTCTCCGCGGCGTCGGCGGTGTGCCGGACCAGGCAGACCTGCCGCATCGCAGCCGCGTTCTCGAACACCGGCGCGCCGTCCAGCGAGACGGACCCCACGGGCTTGCGATACCCGGCCAGCGCCGACATCAGGCTCGTCTTGCCCGACCCGTTGCGCCCGAGCAGCCCGTAGATCTTGTTACCCGCCAAGGAGAAGCTCATGTCGTCGACGGCGGTGACTGACCCGTACCGCACCGACAACCCCTGCACGTCAACCCGCATCACACGCCCCCGTTCTCGTGCTGCTCGATCCGGCGGATGACGTCGGCGAGCGGAATGCCGATCGCGCGCGCCTCCGCCACCATCGGATCCACGACCTCGCCGAAGAAGGTCTCCCGCCCCTGTGCTCGCAGCATGTCGCGAGCCTGCGCACTCACGAACATCCCGATCCCCCTCTTCTTGTAGAGCACCTTCTCGTCCACGAGCTGCTGAAAGGCCTTGGCCGCGGTCGCCGGGTTGATCCGGTAGTAGGCGGCGTACTGGTTGGTCGACATGACCTGCTCGTCCGCCTTCAACGCCCCGCCGAGCACGTCCGCCTTGATCCGGTCGGCGATCTGCCGGTAGATCGGGCTCCGGTCGTCGAACATGGGCTTACTTCCTTGGTTCGTTACTCATGTAATGAACCATAGCAGTGTCGGCGTACGATTGGCACGTGGTCGGGGTCGCGATCCTGTGCGCGGTGCTCGCGGCCGGGTGCGGCGCACTCGGCGCGATGCTGCAACACGCCGGTGTGCGCGAGACCCCAGGTCTCAAGCTGACCTCGGCGCTCCGCCTGGTCTCGTCGCGCCGCTGGGTCTACGGCTTCCTGATCCTGGTGGCCTGCGCGATCCTGCAGGTCCTGGCCCTGGCGTTGGCGCCGGTCTCCGTGGTCGCACCGCTGAACGCCCTGGCCATCCCGATCATCGCCGTGGCCCGCGCACACAAACTGACCGGCCTACTCGCCGTCGCGGTCGTCGTCGCCACCGCCGGGATCGTCGTCTTCGTGTCCATCACCGCGGGCCAGGCCGTCCCCACGGTCGTCTCCCCCAAAGTCGCCCTGCAAGCAGGTCAACTAGTGCTCGCGGGCGTGCTCGTCTGCGTCGTCGCGGCGACCTTCACCACGGGCACGATCCGCGCCTTCGCCCTGGCCGTGGGCGCGGGCATCCTCTACGGCCTGGTCGCGGTACTGGTCCGGGACGTGACCACATCTCTGCCCGTCGTCGAATGGGCCTCACTCGCGGGCCTCGCGGTGGCGTTCCTGACCGGGGCGTGGTTCATCCAGCTCGGCTACGCCGCCGGCCCTCCCGATCTCGTCGTGGCGGGCCAGACCGTCGTCAACCCGATCGTCGCCGCCTGGATCGGCATCAAACTGGTGGGCGAGGGCACAGGCATGAGCGCACTGTCCCAGGTGGGCCTGGTGATCAGCGCAGTCGCCGCGGTCACCGGCACCGTCGTGCTCGCCTACTACCACCGTGCCAGGGTGAAGGCATGACCTTCGTAGTCACGGGCGGCACCGGCGCACTGGGCCGCCACGTCGTAGCCGCACTGCCAGGAGCTCGTTCCGTCTCCCGCTCCACCGGCACCGACCTGTTGCGCGGCAAGGGTTTGGGCGCTCTCCGAGCAGACGTCGTCGTGCACTGCGCCACGTCGTTCCGCCACGAGGTCGCCATGACCAAAGCAGTGCTCTCGACCAGACCCGCCCACCTGGTCTACATCTCGATCGTCGGCTGCAACGAGGTACCGCTCCCCTACTACAAGCAGAAGCTGCGGGCCGAGCGGGTGATCATCGACTCCGCCACACCGCACACGATCCTGCGCGCCACGCAGTTCCACTCGTTGCTGCGCAGGATGTTCGACAACATCTCGAAACTGCCCCTGATGCTCGTCCCGGGCTTCCGCTTCCAGCCGATCAACGAGGCCGAGGTCGCCCTGGAACTGGCCGCACTGGCCCAATCCGCCCCAGCGGGCCTGGCCCAGGAGATGGGCGGCCCCGAGATCCGCGAAGCGATCGACTTCGCGCGCATGTACCTGACCGCAACGGGAAAGCAGCGCACCCTGGTCCCGTTGAAGGTGCCCGGAGCCACCTACCGCGCCTACCGCGCGGGCGGCAACCTGAGCCCCGGCCGCGCGGTGGGCAAACGAACCTTCGCCAACTACCTCAACGGATAGAGGCGGGCCGCAGGTCCGTCCAGTTCTCCTCGACGTACGCCAAGCACGCCTCGCGGTCGTCCTCGCCGAAGACCTTCGTCCACCCGGCAGGCACCTCCGCGAACGTCGGCCACAGCGAGTGCTGCTGCTCTTCGTTGACGAGCACGAAGAACCGGCCCTGCGGGTCCTCGAACGGGTTGGTCATGACCTTTCCTTCCTCCACTACTTGACTGCCTGAAGCTTCGGTTCCGCCTGCCGCACGCGCCGCAGCACCGAGTCGAGAATCTCCCCGACACGCACCGCCGTGTTCGACAACAACGACGACGTGATCCCATGCGTGTGCTCGGTACCGCCCTGCAGGTAGATCCCGCCCCGAACCTCGTCATCCGTGAGCACCCGGTAGTCACGCGTAACCCTCAACCGCCCACGCTCATCCCGCTCGCAATGCCCGGCAAGATCCCCGAGCAGCCGAACCGGGTCAGCCGGCCGGTACCCGGTCGCGTACACGATCACGTCCGCATCAACCGGCAACCGCCCGCCATCGGCCAACGACTCGATCACGCACTTGCCGTCCGCGTTCACGTCCGTCAGCCTGGAAGTGTTGTGCAGCAACAACCTCTGCCGCCCGACAACCTTCTCCCGGTACACCCGCCGATACAGCTCCTCGATGAGATCCCCGTCCACCACTCCGTAGTTGGTGTTCGCGTGGTAGCCCATCAGCCGCTGCTTGACCTCCTCCGGCGCCCCGTAGAAGTCATCCACCGCAGCCGGGTCGAAGATCCGGTTCGCGAACGAGCTGTCGTCCGCCGGGCTGTACCCGTACCGCGCGAAAACCCCGTGCACCTCGACCTGGGGGAACCGGTCGTGGAAGAACGCCACAGCCTCAGCCGCACTCTGCCCAGCCCCCACCACCACGACCTGCCGGGGGTCCTTCAACTGATCAACGCGCGTCAACAGGTCCTTGTTGTGCCAAATCCGCTCACCGGACTCAACCCCGTCCGGCAAGTTCGCCTCGAGCCCAGTGGCCAACACCAGATTCCGAGCCCGAACCGTCTCCCCACGAGCCTCGAACTCGAACCCGTCACCCTCCGCACGCACCGCGCCGACCTCGGCGCCATACGACACGTGATGCCCAACCTGCTCCGCCGCCCACTCGAAGTAGTCGTGGAACTCCTTGCGCAGCGGAAACAGGTTCTTGTGGTTGACGAAGTCGATCAACCGCCCCCGGTCCCGCAGATAACACAGGAAGCTGAACCTGCTCGTGGGGTTGCGCAGCGTCACCAAGTCCTTGAGGAACGACACCTGCATGGTCGCGTCCTCGAGCAGCATCCCCCGATGCCACCCGAATCGAGCCTGCCGCTCGAAGAACCGCGCCCGCACGGGCCTGGCATGCTCCTCCACGGCGATCGCGAGGGCGAGGTTGGACGGCCCGAAGCCGATTCCGGCCAGGTCTAACACCGGTTCCATCGCATCCTCCCGAAGCACCAGCAGCCAAAGTAACCCTAACCTAAATAAGGCATACCTTAGCTAGTGCATTCGGACGTGATCTACGCCCCAGAGCACCCATCAAGCACCTCTCGAGCCACCACGCGCCAAGCTGGGTGTACTCAGAGCCTGTTGGTAGATGGTCATGCCGTGGTTGAGCTGGGTTGTCTGGGCTGGCCCCAGCGTGCTGGTGGTGGGTCGCCGGAGAGTTCTCGGGTCAGGCGGCGGGTCATGATCGTGACGGTGGCCCACCACACCATGGCTTCGTGGTGTTCTGGTCGGCGTTCGTAGTCCCGGACGAGGCGTCGATGGCGGGTCAGCCAGCCGAACGTCCTCTCGACGACCCATCTACGGGGCAGTACCACGAAGCCCTTGATGTCGTCGGTGCGTTTGACAACGGTGAGTGTCAGGCACAGCACGGCTTTGGCCCACGTGACGAGGCGGGCAGTCAGTGGCAATGTTTCTCTTACGTCCCTTGGTTTTCTTCCCCGCGTCATAGCCGGCGCCGTCGGCTGCCACGGTGTCGGCACCGCGCACGGTCTGGGCGTCGATGACCGCTGCGGTAGGCAACTCGGCCCGGCCACACGCGATCCGGATGCGTCCCCGCAACCGGTCGACCAGACGCTGCGGCAGGCCCCGTTCGCTCCACCGTTCGAAGAACGCATACACCGCTTCCCAGGGCGGGAAGTCGACCGGCAACGCCCGCCACTCGATGCCATAGCGGGTCAGATAGCCGATCGCGTCCACCATCGCACGCAGGTCATGCTTCATTGGGGCTCCGGCAGGGCACTTGCGCAACTCGGCCATGACCGCCCGCGCTTGCGGCTCCAACACCTGCCACTGCTCATCGGTCAGATCAGACGGACACCGACGTGTCCGGTCACGACATGCGCAACCAGACACGCCACAACTCGCCTTCGCGGCCTCGACACGGTAGACAGACATCCTGGGGCTTTTAATGATCAAGTTGGTGGTACATCTCGATTACCAGAAGCCCCACCTTCATGCCCTCACGCTCACGACCAACCCACACCATTCGCCAACAGACTCCCAGGGAGGAAGTCGTGCGAGTTCTTTTCTCGTCATCGCCGGGGCTTGGCCACCTGTTTCCGATGATCCCGCTCGCCTGGGCGCTGCGGACCGGGGGTCACGACGTGCTGGTCGCCAGCACCGGTGACGTCGTCGAGCGCGCCGCGCAAGCTGGGCTGCCCGCGGTGGAGGCCGCGCCGGGGCTGGACATGATGAAGTTCTTCGGGACCACAGTGCGGGAGAACGAGCGGTTCGGGGACTTCGCCTCGATCCACGAGCTGTTCGTGGAGGACCCGCGGCGGGCGATGGAGCTCGTCGCGCGGGTGTTCGCCGCGCTCGGCGACCGGCTCACCGAGGGGATGCTCGCCGCCGCCCAGGGTTGGCGGCCGGACCTGGTGGTCTTCGACCAGATGGACTCCGCGGGCCCGTTCATCGCCGCGAAGCTCGGAATTCCCGCCGTGCAGCACAACTTCGGTTCGGCGCGCGGGACCGACGAGCTCGCGCTGTACGCCAAGTACACCGACGCCTACGACCGGCATGGCGTGACGCGGCCGACCGAGGCCGACGCGATCATCGACATCGCCACCGAGGGGCTCGGCACCCCGCAGATCGGGTGGCCGATGCGCTACGTCGCGTACAACGCGGGCGGGGTGCTGCCGGGGTGGCTGCTCGCCAAGCGGGAACGGCCGAGGGTGTGCGTCACCCTCGGCACCGCGGTCGGCCTGATGTCCGTCGGCGCGCTGGGCCAGATCGTCGAGGCGGCCAAGGAGATCGACGCGGAATTCATCTTCGCGCTCGGCGACTCCGACGTCGCGGAACTGGGCGAGCTGCCGGAGAACGTGCGCCTCGTCGAGTGGATCCCGTTGAACGCCCTGTTGGAGCACTGCGACGCGATCGTGCACCACGGCGGCTCCGGCAGCACCTTCACCTCGCTGGCCGCCGGAGTGCCGCAGTTGCTGCTTCCGCACAGCGCCGACCAGTTCGACAACGCGACACTCGTCCGCGACGCTGGTATCGGCCTGTGGCTCGAAGACACAACTGTGGACGCTTCGCATCTCACGAAGCTGTTGGAGGACAAGGAGATCAGGGCGGCGTGCGAGCGACTCCGCGCGGAGAACGCCGCACGCCCCCTGCCATCGGAGCTGGTGTCGAAGCTCGTCGCGCTGGTGAGCTGATCCGGCTTGGTGATCTGGGCCTCGACCGAGCTCAGCGCGCCGGAGCGCTGGTAGGCCTTGCGGCCGAAATGTGTCAGTCGGACGTATTCAGCCGGACGCCCCGGCCACGGCGGGAGAACGGGCCGGTGAACACCGAGGGGCGGCGACGGGGGTCTGAGCGGGGGCGGTAGACATTGCCCCGACACGGCACGGACCGAGGAGGCCCCAACATGGGTGGTGTGATCATCAGCGAGCCGGAGGAAGGCTCCCCAATCGAGGACCTGCCCTGGGTCATCGTGTTCCAGTCCCTCGACGATTCGTGGGACTCCTTCACCTGCGGGCCATACGAGCGGGACCCCACCACTGTCCACTGAGGACGAACAGTGCGTCACCGACCGCCAGCAGCGTTCCGGTCACCGCGACCGTGCGCAGCCACGGCCGGTCGCCGCGCCGGTAGATCTCGTTGTGCCTGCGGGCGTGCCGACGGTCGGGCTCGAAGTCCAACCGCCGCCGGGGCATCCGCCCGTCGGCGTCCGGCACCTGCGCTGGCGAGGTGACCCGGGGGAACACCGGGACCGCCTGCGGCGACACGTGCGGCTGACCGCGCTCGTCCCACGCCAGTTCCACGCCGAAGCGCTGATTCGGGTAGCGCAGCTCGGTTGGCAGCTTGTCCGCGGGCAGTACCATCGGCCGGTCCTTGCCCTTGAGCTGGTTCGCGCCCCTGGCCAGCTCGCCGAGCAGCACCCATTCCGCCGCGTCGATGGAGGCGCCGACCTCGCGCAACCATTCGTCAACAGGCTCTCAGAGGCGATTACTTGCAGACGCCGAACAACGCTGATGCAGCAGGCGAGCGACCCGAAAGCGCCCTACCCCCGGCCCCGAGCAATCAGCTCCCGGTACCACTGCGCGCTCTGCTTCAGCGTGCGCTGTTGCGTGTCGTAGTCGACGCGGACGATGCCGAACCTCTTGGCATAGCCGTAGCCCCACTCGAAGTTGTCCATCAACGACCACGCGAGGTACCCGCGCACATCCGCACCGGCCCGCACCGCCGCCGCGACAGCCGAGATGTGCGACTCCAGGTACGCGACCCGGTCGGCGTCGGCGACGTAGCCGTCCTCGACGTCCAGGTCGTCGAACGCCGCGCCGTTCTCGGTGATCACCATCGGCACGCCGTAGTCCTGCTGCAACCGCACCAACAGCTGCGTGAACCCCTCGGGAACGATTTCCCAGTCCATAGCGGTGACCGGCCTGCCCTGCGGCACGATCTCCGCCGCGGTCGGGTCGTCGGTCGCCTTCAGCACGTGCGACGTGTAGTAGTTGACGCCCAGCACGTCGATCGGTGTGGAGATGATCTCCAGATCCCCGGACCGCACCGGGATCTCGGCACCACGCGAAGCGACGTCGACCAGCACGTCCTCGGGATAACGCCCGTGCACCAACGGATCCATGTAGATCCGCGTCCCCAAGCCGTCCGCCCGCCGAGCCGCGTCGACGTCACGCGGATCGTCAGACGCGGGCGTGTGCACACCCATGTTCAACGTGATCCCGAGCGACGAAACCCCACGAGCCCGAAGCTCCTGAGCCGCCAGCCCATGCCCCAGCAGCAAGTGGTGAACAGCCCGCATGGCCTCACCGAAGTTCTTACGCCCAGGCGCATGCCGCCCAGTGTCATACCCGAGCATCGCCGAGCACCAGGGTTCGTTCAGCGTCGTCCACGTGGGCACACGGTCGCCCAGCGCGTCGTGCACGAGACCCGCGAACTCGGCAAACCGGTAAGCGGTGTCACGGTGAGGCCAGCCGCCCGCATCCTCCAACTCCTGCGGCAAATCCCAGTGGTACAACGTCAGCCAAGGATCAACTCCCTTCTCCAGCAGCTCATCCACCAGCCGCGAGTAGAAGTCGAGCCCCTTGGGATTCACCGGACCACGCCCACCAGGCTGAATCCGAGGCCAGGACACCGAGAACCGGTACTTGTCCACCCCGAGCCGAGCGATCATCGCCACATCGGAAGGCATCCGGTGGTAGTGGTCGCAAGCCACATCCCCGTTCTCCCCGTTGGCAACCGCCCCAGGCCGCCGCGAGAACGTGTCCCAGATGGACAGTGTCCGCCCGTCCTCGTCGAACGCCCCTTCGATCTGGTACGCCGAAGTAGCAACGCCCCAGAAGAAGTCCGAAGGCAGCCCGGCAGTCACCTCAGACATGCACGCCCTCCAACCAGCACGCCACCCGGCGTCGCTCTCCAACGGCATCCAGCGACGGCATGCGCTCCGAGCAGACATCCATCGCCGAAGGACAACGCGGGTGGAACGGACACCCGG
>JAVXWK010000220.1:0-2765 GCA_032230575.1 Pseudonocardiales bacterium
GAAGGCATCGCACGACCCGTCGGGGATGATCGAGAGCCTGGCGCCTCTCACAGGCCCGACGTCCTGCCCCTCGAAGCCGACGCCCTCTACGGCGTAGGACTGCGTCGTGCCCGCGACGATCGAATCCCCCGCTCGGCAGAGCACGAGCGACACGGGCCGGAAGGTCTGGTAGGCCGCGTAGATGTGCGTCCCCAGGTCCTGGTCCGTCGTGAACTTCTTGACCAGGCCGGCCACGTCGTTTGTGAATGCGGGGGCGAGGAAGTCACTTATCGTCAAGAAGCGCGAGATGAGGAGGTAGTCGGTGACGTCCTTCCCGACGTCCCACAGCACCTTGAGCTTGGTGAGCGCGAAGTCCGTGCGACACGTGATGCCGGCCGCTCGCGCTGAGATGGGGGGCGCGAGGGACGCGACGAGCAACGGGGGCAGGGTCTGCACGAACGCGACCGCCCCGGGCCCGGAGAGGATCTTGCGCGTCCGATCGGCGAGCGCCTTCTGCGGGGCGGTGTTCAATGCGCGGCTCAGGCTCGAGGCGGCCGGGTCGAAGTCCGGGTCGCCGGTGCTCGAGATCGACGGGCTCGGCGGCTGATCGATGGCCGCCTTGAGGGCCGAGGCCAGCTCCGCCGGGTGCTTCTGAAGCCTGCGGCCCGCGGCGGTCAACTGCACGATGGCGGGGTTCTTGCGGACGTCGGCTCTCAGGCTTGCGAGCCGCTTGGCCTGCGCGTGCGTGAGGCGACGCCCCGCCCGCAGCGCGTCGAACAGCTTCTGGTTCTGCGGGTGCTCCAGCAGCGACGTCAAGTCCAGGAGCTGCTTGTCGAACGCCGGAAGCTCGGCGCCGTACTGCGCCACCACGCTCTGCGTGAAGCGCGTCACGGCGGGTGAGCTCACCGCGTCCGAGAGGTCGCGCAGGGCGCTGCGAGTTGCCGGCGAGTCCGCGAGCGCGCCGAGCTGCGATGCCACCTCGCGGGGGCTCGCGGCCCCGCATGGACGATACGTTCGCCGGGCCGTCACCGTCCGCCCGTCGGCGGCCTTCGCCTTCAGCGAGAGGACGAACCTGCGCCGCGGCAACCGCAGGAGCCTGACCGGCTTCCCGGCCTGCCGCGGTGCGATCGTCTCGACCCGCTTGCCGTCGATCTTCACGGTGGCGTTCCTCCACCGCACGCCCGGGACTCTGCGCAGGCGAACAGTCAGCGTCCGTCCGCTCACGCACTGCGCGGCGGAGGGGAGCCGGAACGCCGAGGCGGAGGAGATCGGCCGTCGCGTCGCGGTCGCGGCGCTCGAGACGATGGCGTACGCGGCGACCGCCAGCGCCAGCACCAGCGCACCTCGACACGCGAAGGATCTCCTTGCTCGCAACGTGCCACCCCTTCGGTGGGAACGTCCATGTCGCTTGGTCCAGAACGGCCCGGGCGAGCACCCCCTGCGCGGCGATGACCTGCCATCGCCGGCTGCGCGAGCTGGTTCGGCACATGCGCCGATGTGGCTCTCGAGCGAACCTACAGACCGGGAAGCATGGGCTCAAGCCCCTCGGACGAGGTACGAGCACGCCGCAGGGAGGTGCGATCACTCCGGGCGCGGATCAATCCGGCCTCAGCCATGATCGCGGTGCATAGACGAACCTGATTCCGTCATGTACGGTCGCGACCGATCGCCCGTGTTCGATGATCAAGGATCAATCATGAGAGATGCCGGTCAGGGTGTGCTGCGCGGACCGAACGGGGCAAGTCGTCTCTGTGCGCTGCTCGGGCTCGTGTCGATCACGGTCGGCCTGCTCGCAGCGATTGGCGGCACGGCAGCTGCCGCGACCCGGCCTCATTTTCGACCGCACGCCCACGTCATCTCGCGCGGTCAGGTCCTCACTATGCGCCTTGACGTCGGCCGCGCGCGGCACTGCACCTTGTTCGAGCGTGGCCCCGGCGGTCGGCACCTGAAGCATCGCTACGGGGTCTCGCCCCCTGCGGCGCTCTTCACCGTCGCAGCACGGTCCAGCACGGCGCATGGCCGTTGGCGGCTGAGCATGCTCTGCCGTACCGCTCGAGATCGGAGACTCACCGTCGCGCGCACGAGCGTCCGGGTCGTGCGCACCCACGGCGCCGGGGTCCTCGGCGGGGCTGACGTGGCCGCCTGGCCCGACGCCTCTACTCCGCAGCGCCGCACGATCTCGGGCGCCGGATTCGGTGGCGGCCCGGTTCCCAATCCGTTCGAGATCGGCCAGTGCACCTGGTGGGCATTCAACATGCGGGCGGAGGTCTATCTCGACTCGGTGAACTCCGGAGCGCCGAAGGGCGGTTGGAACGGCGGAGCGTGGAAGACGTATGCGGCGATAGGACACTTTCCCGAAGGCACCGCGCCGCGGGTCGGGGCGCTCGTCTCCTACGGTCCAGGCACCAACGCCGATCCCGGTCACGTGGCGTACGTGACGCAGGTGATCGACAACGATCACTTCGTCACGTCCGAGATGAACACCGACGGGGCCAACCTGAAGAGCTACCGGGTGTTCACGCGCTACTACTGGCGCGGCACTCCAGGCGCCGGCTCTCGGGGATATCGGTACACGAAGAACCTTCCCGGCGATGCACGCTTCATCTACGCAAAGCCACAGCCGCTCGAGGGTGCGCCCGTCTCGATTCAGGGCAGCAACATCCCGATCCAGGGCTCCAGCACTCCGATCCAGGGCACCGCTACGCCGCAACCCGGCACCGGCGGGGCCTCCCCGACGCCAGCGCCGACTTCTGCGCCGACGCCTGCTCCCACTCCCGCTCCGCCGC
>JAVXWK010000229.1:0-4199 GCA_032230575.1 Pseudonocardiales bacterium
GTGGCGCGCACATCATGCCCAAATACCTGTTCGGGATGCCGACCGATCACCTGACGACCTCGCCGCTTGCCCGGTTCGCGCCCGCTTGGCTCCAGGCTTTGTCACTTCGGGCGATGTTGCGGCTGGCCCGGGGGAAGCTCTCCTCCTATGGGCTGCCTGAGCCTTCGCACGGGATTCTGGCCGCGCACCCGACCGTGTCCGACGATCTGCTGACCCGGCTCGGGCATGGGGACATCACGGTGAAGCCGAACGTCACCAGGCTGGACGGGTCCGGCGTGGTCTTTGCGGATGGCAGCCGCGAGGACGTCGACGTCATCGTCTACTGCACCGGCTACAAGGTCGACTTCCCGTTCCTGGACGCAGCTTCGTTCCCCGCCGTGTCCTCCCCGGACAACGAGGTGTCGCTGTACCGGCGGGTCGTCGACCCTTCGCATCCCGGGCTGTACTTCCTCGGGTTGATCCAGCCGCTGGGGGCGATCATGCCGCTCGCGGAGGCTCAGGCCGAGTGGATCGCCGACCTGGTGTCCGGGCGTGCCGCGTTGCCCGCGGTGCCGGAGATGAAGGCGGAGATCACCTCGTACCGGGAGTCGCTGCGAAGCCGGTACGTGAAGTCGAAGCGGCACACGCTGGAGGTCGACTTCCTCGGGTATCAGCGGGAGCTGGCGGAGGAACGCCGAGCCGGCGCCGCGCGCCGCTGATACCGTCCAACTGATATATCGGCTGGCCTCGCACGCTTCGTCCCTGCTCAGCCCGCCTTTGCAATGAGTCTTTTGACTTCGTCCGCAAACGTTTTTTGCATGCGGGCGGGTGAGGGTGGGTACGGTCCGGGGCGTGGCGAGTGTGCGGGTGATCGTTCTCAACGGTGGGTCCAGCTCCGGCAAGTCGGGGATCGCGCGGTGTCTGCAGGCTGTGCTGGCGGACAGGTCGTCGGGGGCGTGGCTGGCGATCGGCGTGGACACGTTGATCGACGTGATGCCGCCGCGGTTGCAGCTCGGGGCCGAGGGGATCGGGTTCGCGGACGACGGCGAGGTCACCGTCGGGGCGGAGTTCCGGATGCTCGAGGACGCGTGGATGGAGGGGGTTGCCGCGATGGTTCGCGCGGGAGCGCGGGTGATCGTGGACGACGTGTTCCTCGGCGGGATCGAGTCGCGTCAGCGGTGGGAGAAGGTCTTGCAGGGGCTTGAGGTGCTGTGGGTCGGGGTGAGATGTGACGCCGAGGTCGCCGCCGGGCGGGAGCTCGCGCGCGGCGATCGGATCGCCGGGATGGCCGCGGTGCAGGCGGAGCTGGTGCACCGGGAGATGAGCTACGACGTCGAGGTCGACACCACGCGTACCGAGGCGGTCGAGTGCGCCAGGGCGATTGCGGAGAGGGTCACGCGCGCGGTGGATCGTCGTTAGGGGCGCACGAGCCGCCGCCTTGGGGCCAGCAGGACGAGCCGGCGGTCGACGCGCCGAGCGAAGCGACCCTCACGGTCGACAGGATCGTTCCAAGATCCGTATCCAATATATTGCCCAAAGAGATCCAGCGGGCGAAGACGCACGGCCAGACCTCGCCGGTGGGGGAGATGGCGACGGCGCCGTGTCCGCAGCGGCCGCACAGCTGGTCAGGCCCAGGTGAAACGTTTGCGCCGCGACCCACACCGCGCAGCCGGTCGACGCCCACCGAGGAGACGCCGAGCCCGGCGAGCTCATCACGCGCGGCATGCGTGCGTTGCCGGCCGATGAAGTCGGAAGAGCTGACATCGATGACACCGGCGCGCAACGGGATGTCGCGGCTCAGGGCTTCGGCGATGTTGGCGCGCGTGCGGGCGTGGCTGCCGCGGCGGCCCGTGATGGCCTCGTGCTGGGCGGCGGCGTCGGAGTAGTAGCTCGTCGCCAGGCGCACTCCGGGACGGGAGAACGTGTCCCACAGACGTGGACCGACGTGCACGAGATTGCTGAACACCTCGACTCCCAGACCGGCATCCAGGGCACGGTCCACGAACGCGGGTAAATCGGAGTGCAATGTCGGTTCGCCGCCGATGAACTGAACCGACCGCGCGCCCAGTGAGGCGAGCCGGTCGATGACGCGGAACCAGTCGGATGTCCGCAGCACGCCCTCAGTGCCGTGCGGGCCGGAGTCCGCGTAGCAGTGCGTGCAGCTCAGTTGACATTTGCCGGTGATCTCGAGCCATGCGAAACGCAGGTCGGTCATGTCCCGCTCCCCTGGACGTCGCCGTGCGATAACCATCTTGCCCCGGCGAGTCGCTAATGGAGCTGTTCAATTCGTTTAAACATCGGGCTGCTGTTGGACGAGTGACATGTTTCCGACACTAATCCGGCGGGCGCCTCGCCGGATTGGTGTGAACCGACTAATCAATCGTCAGTCAGCAGCACTCGCAACACGTGCAGCAGTCGTCCACTCCCGATCACCTCCCCTCAGGCGGGCACAACGGTGAACAGTCGGTCCCGACCATGTCCACCAGGTCCGAACGGAGTCGCGCGAGCCGTTCCATCTCCGCGTCGATCTCGGCGATGTGCCGGTGCAGCAGCTGCTCCGCCGGTTCGCACGGGCACTCGCCGGTGTCGCGCACGGCGAGCAACGACGAGATCTCGCGCAACGTCAGGCCGAGGCGCTGGCAGTCGCGGATGAACAGAATCCGGTCCGCGGCCGACGACGGGTACTGCCGATACCCCGACGGCGTGCGCGGCGGCGGCGCGAGCAGGCCCGCGCGCTCGTAGTACCGGACGGTGTCGGGCCGGACCCCGACCTGACGTGCGAGCTCGGCGACTCTCATGCACCCAACGCTAAACCTGTGACCGCACTCCAAAGTCAAGCGACAGAAAACGGGGCTGCCGACATCACGTCAGCAGCCCCGTCGACAAACCACGCTCAGCCGACTACGAGCACACCGTCCACACGGCGCGGAATGCCCAGCGGGTTCGCGTCCTGCAGCTCCGGCGGCAGCAACGCGTCCGGCCACGACTGGTACGTCACCGGCGCGATCCACCGCCGGATCGACGTGGCACCAACGGAAGTGTGCAGCGGGTTCGTCGTCGACGGCCACGGCCCGCCGTGGTGCTGACCCCACGCCACCGCGACACCGGTCGGCCACGCGTTGAAGATGATCCGGCCCGCGACGTGACGCAGGATCTCCGCCACCGCACCGGCTTCCGCGTGGTCCGACTCAGCCGCGTGCACCGTGCCCGTCAACGTGCCGGGCAGCTTCGCCAGCACCGAGTGCAGCTCCGACGGCTCCGAGTACGTCACGACCAGCGCAGCCGGGCCGAAGTGCTCCTCGGTGAGCTTCTCGAGGTTCTCCTCGAACTCCTTCACCGACGTCGAGAACAGCAGCGGCGCCACGGCCCACGCCTCATCGGGGCGCACACCGGAAGAAACCACCGAAGCCAGGTCCGACGCGGCCAGCGCGTCCGTGCCCGCCTTGTAGGAGTCGCACATCCGCTCGTTCAGCATCGCGCCACCGGAAGAAGCCGCGACGGCCTCACCCAGCGCGGGCACGAGCTCCGCGGGTGCGAACACCAGGCCGGGGTTCGTGCAGAACTGCCCGACACCCATCGTCAACGACTGAACGAAACCAGCCGCGATGTCCGGAGTGGCAGCACCGGGCAGGATCACCGTCGGGTTCACACTGCCGAGCTCGCCGTAGAACGGAATCGGGTCCGGCCGGCCCTGAGCCAGGTCGAACAACGCCCGGCCGCCACCGGTCGACCCGGTGAAGCCGACCGCGCGCACCGCCGGGTGCTTCACCAGCGCGACACCGGACTCGGTGCCGTACACGATGCCGAACACACCTTCAGGAGCACCAGCTTCGCGCAGCGCGTCCAGAACAACCCGCGCGGTCTCGCGCGAGGTGGACGGGTGCGCCGAATGTGCCTTCACCACAACGGAACAACCGGACGCGAGGGCGGAAGCCGTGTCACCACCGGCGACCGAGAACGCGAACGGGAAGTTCGACGCGGAGAACACCGCGACCGTCCCCAGTGGACGCAGAACGCGCCGCAAAACCGGACGGGGCGGAATGATGTCCGGGTTCGCCGAGTCCAAAGTGGCCTCGACGTAGCTGCCCTCGCGCAGCACCTCCGCGAACAACCGCAGCTGGTTCGTCGTGCGCTTCAGCTCGGTCGTCAGCCGCGGCACACCCAGCGCCGTCTCGCCGTCAGCGGTGGAGACGAGCAACGACGACTCGGCGTCCAGCGCG
>JAVXWK010000235.1:0-9860 GCA_032230575.1 Pseudonocardiales bacterium
CGGCCTCACCGAGGGCCGTGAGGAGCGCACCGCGACGCCGACCGTGGTCGTGTCCGGGTTCGGTGGCGCGGGCAAGTCGGCGCTCGCCGTGCACGCCGCGCACCTGTTGCGGAAGTCGTACCCGGACGGCCAGCTGTTCGCGGATCTTCGTGGCGCGGGGCGGGATCTGGAACCGCAGGAGGTGATCGGGCGGTTCCTCGGGCTGCTCGGCATTCCCGGCCAGGACCAGCCGGCCGCACCGGACGAACGCGTCGAGCTGTACCGGCGCACGGTGTCCGACCGCCGGTTGGTGATCGTGCTCGACAACGCCCGCAGCGAGGCCCAGGTCCGGCCCTTGTTGCCGGGCAACGCGAACTGCTTCGTGATCATCACCAGTCGCAGCAGGCTCACCGGGCTGGAGGGTGCCGAGCCGATCGAGCTCGGGTTCTTCAACTCCGTGGTGAGTGAGGAGATGCTCAGCCGAATCGTCGGCAGCGATCGCGTCGGCGCGGAACCCGAAGCGGCGCAACGGATCTCGGAACTGTGCGGCGGGGTGCCGCTCGCACTCAGGGCTGCCGGGGCGAAGCTGCTGGCGCGGCCGCACTGGCCGTTGAAGACGCTGGCGAAGCGGTTGTCGGACGAACGGCGCAGGCTGGATGAGCTGGAGACCGGCGACCTCGCGATCCGGTCGTCGCTGAAGCTCAACTACTCCGAGCTGGACGCCCAGCACCGCAAGGCTTTCCACCTGCTGTCGCTGCTCGACCTGCCGGACTTCGGTGCGTGGGTCGCGGCGCCGTTGCTGGACATCTCGCCGTACGACGCGGAAGACGTCGTCGAGCACCTCGTCGATCTGCGGCTCGTGGACGTCGCGGGGGTCGACCAGATCGGCCGGGTGCGCTACCGGTTCCACGACCTCGTGCAGCTCTTCGGTGCCGAACAGGCCGCCGAGGAACCCGCGACGGAAGCCGTGACCCGCCTGCTGGAGACGTGGCTCGCACTGGTCGAGGCCGGGGTGAGGAAGCTGCCGCGCGTGACCTTGGGGCTGCGGCCGAAGCTGCACACCGAGATCGAGGTGGACCCGCGGCTGGAAGAGGACGTCGAGGAGGATCCGACGGGCTGGCTGCACTCCGAGACGGCCGCGGTCGTGCGGGCTGTCGAACGAGCCCACGACCTCGGCGTCGACGAGCTGACCACGACCGTGATCACGTCGCTGCTGTCGTCGCCTTTCGCGGCACGCAACGAGTTCGGCAACTGGCAGCGCACCCACGAGGTGGCGCTGCGGTCGGCGCGCGACCGCGGCAACCGGCGGGCGGAGGCGGTGCTGCTGGCCGGGCTCGGGCAGTTGCGGTACGAGCAGGACGACTTCGCGGCGGCGCTGACGAGTTTCCAGCAGGCGGCGGAGATCGCGGGCGAGATCGACGAACCGGAGACGCTCGCCGTGGCGTGCGTCGGCATGGGCACGGTGTACCGCGACCTGGCCGAGTTCGACCGGGCCCGCGAGCTGCTCGACCAGGCGATCACGTTGGGGGACAGCGGGGTCGTCGCGGCGGCCAGCTACGGCGTCGGCGCGATCCACCGCGACCACGGCGACCTGGCCGAGGCGACGCGGGCGTTCGAACGGTGCGTTGAGCTGTACCAGGCGCAGGACGACCAGCGCGGTGAGGCGTTGGCGTTGCGCGGCTTGAGCTTGTGTCACCGGGCTTCGGGCGCGTTCGCGGAAGCCGTTGTGCTGAGCCGGAAAGCCGAGCAGATCCTGCGGGAGGCCGGGGACGAGCTCGGCGCCACGTACGCGGCCCAGTCGCTGGCCAAGGCCTCGCTGCGGGCGGGTGAACTCGAAGGCGTCGACGACCTTTTGGCTGAGTGCCTGGAGATCTGCACACGTCAGCACGATCGGTTCGGCGTCGCGTTGATGACACGGACGCTCGGCGAGGTCGCGCTGGCTCAGGGGCGCGACGACGAAGCCGCCGCACTGCTGGAAGATGCGCTGGGGCAGTGGACCGAGCTGGGGCTGCCGATCTGGCGGGCCCGCACCATGCGCGATCTCGCCGCCGCCACCGCGAACGACGAGATGTGGTCTGCTGCCGTGGCGCTCTTCACCTCGCTGGGCGCCCGTGAGGCCGGCGAACTGGAGAGGCTGACCTCGCGGACTTGGCGCGAGTCGCTGTGACTTTCGGGCGTCTGCAAGTACTGCCAACTGCGAGTCGGTAGTACTTGCAGACGCCATCAACCAGCTAGGGCGGGCGCTTCGGCAGTTGTCAGTACAAGTTCACGAGCGCGCCGTCACCTGCACATCGCGTGCGGTCAGCTCGGCGCCGCAGTCGGTGCACTCGACCTTCGCCCGCACGCCGCCGCCGCAGTCGCGGTGGTGCAGGTGGAACGACTCGTCCTCCTCGGTCGCCATCCACTTCTCGCCCCACGTGCGCAGCGCCATCATCACCGGGTAGAGCTCGCGACCCTTGTCCGTGAGGCGGTACTCGTGCCGTGTGCGCCCGTCTTCCTGATAGGGCACGCGCTTGAGCACGCCCTCCTGCAGCAGCACGTTGAGGCGGTCTGTCAGCACGCTGCGGGAGATCTCCATCGTCGCCTGGAAGTCCTCGAACCGGCGCGTGCCCAGGAAGATCTGGCGGAGCAGCAACAACGTCCAGCGCTCGCCCAGCAGCGCGGCGGGACGGCCCAGGGTGCAGGGCATGCTGGCGAAACTCGCGTACGACATGAACCACAGAATACTCCTTGCGTTCGTTTTTCGAACTCAGCTACAGTTCGGATTCCGAACTCAGGGAGCGATCCTCATGCGCGTCACCGAGCTCAACCGCGACACCGCGCCGGAAGCTGTCGACGCGGTGTTCGAAGGACTGTCCGCCCGAAGCCGCTACCTGCGGTTCCACTCGCCAACGCCGCGGCTGACCGCGTCCGCCCGGCGCGTGCTCGTCGACGTGGACGGGGAACGGCACGCGGCCGTGTGCGCCAGGATCGGCGGCGACCCGGTCGGCATCGCCCGGTTGATCAAGACCGGTGAGTGCGGCGCGGAGATCGCGGTCGCCGTCGTCGACCTGTGGCAACGCCGCGGAGTCGGCAGGCGGCTGGTCGAGGAGCTGACCGCGGTGGCGGCCCGGCTCGGCGTCGCGGAGCTGCACGGCGCGGTGCTCCCGGACAACGAGGGCATGCTCGCGCTGGTGCGCAAGGTGCTCCCCGGTGTGCGTCTGACCAGGGAAATCGACACGATCGAGCTGCGCTACCCGCTCGCCTGGGTGACCGCCGAGATCACCGATGCCGATCTTATAGACAGCTTGCAGAGGACTTAGAGGTCGACGGTCGACGATGGCCGCGTGACCATCGCACGTGCCGCCGGCCGCCTGATCAGCCGCTCCGAGATCGTGGAGCGCGCTTGTTCGTGGCTGCGCGACTCGGTTCCGTACAGCCAGACGAGATTCCACCAGAACGAGTACGGCATCTACCGCGCCGACTGCTCGGGGTTCGTGTCGATGGCGTGGGGGATGCCCGGCAAACCGGAAGACCGGCACGGCGGATCGGACACGCCGGGGCTCGTCGTCGTCAGCAGCCTGATCGCGGCCGAGGAGCTGAAGGCGGGCGACGTGATCATCCGCGGGGAGGGCACCAGCGAGACCAGGCACGTCGTGATCTTCGCGGCGTGGGCGGAGGAACCCGGCCGGTACTGGGCGTACGAACAGGCGGGTGGTCACCGCACCCGCCTGCGCTCCGTCACTTATCCCTACGAGACAGACGCCGAGTCGTATGCGCCGCGCCGCTACGTCAGCGTGCTTGAACCGTGAACGAGTAGTCGCCGGTCTTGCCCGCCTCCGACCAGATGATGATCTGCGTCTTGCCGCTCTCGCCCTCGTGCTTGGGGTTCCAGCAGACGTAGTGCGGCGTGTAGGTCTTCGCCTCGTCCTCTGACACGGTGGAGAAGCCGAGCTGGATGTCCTCGCAGGGCTTGCCGTCCTCGATCTCCACGCTCGCCGCGTCGAACGTGTGGACGTCGACCCGGCCGGGCACGTCGAGCTTGCCCTTGATCTCGCCGGCCTCGGACTGGAACGCGCGCTTCTTCAGCGTCACCATCCGGAAGCTGTACTTGCCCGGCGTGCCCTCGTGCCCGGTGACGACGAGCTTGTGCTTGCCGGGCGCGGTGACGCCGAACTGGTTCGGGCCGGGCAGGCCGTTGCCCTTCTGGTTCGCGCCGCTCTCCTCGGCCGTGGCGATCTTGAAGTCGACCTCGCCCTCGACGTCGACGAGCTCGAACTCCTTGGCGTCACCCAGGTCGATGTCGTAGGTGTCCTGCTCGTCCGTGCTCGCGATGTCGCCGGAGCGGGAGTCGCCGTCCTTGATCTCGCCCGTCGCGTTGGCCTGCTTGTCCTGCTGCTGCGTGGCCTGCTCCTTCGGTGCCGGGTTCTGAGCCGGAAGGTCGGCGGTGCCGCACCCCGCGAGCAGAGCTACGAGCGCGGCGATGATCGTGATTCTCACTGGTCTCCCTCGTGCACGGTCCAGCCCGACTGGTTCGGGACCAGGACCCTGAATGCGTTGCTCGTGTCCTCGAAGTGGCGCAGCAGCTCGGTCGTCAACCCGGGGACCTCGCTGGTTTCGCAGCGCAGATGGTGCGGCACATGGCGATCGAAGAGCGACTGTTGTTCCACATAGGCCAGTGGACGGGCCTGATCGACCAAAGGCCTTGCCTTGACCCGCAACGGCCTGGCATAAGCCGCCCCGATCACGGGGTCGCCCATGAACGCCGGCACGACCGCGAGCACCCGGCGGCCGACGAGATCGCCCGGCACGAACCGTTCCGGTGGTGCCGTGACGTAGGCGGCCAGCCCGGCGAACTCGCGCCCCCTCCGCGCGAGTTCGCCGAGCACCCCCAGTGCGGCAGGCGCGTCCGCCAGCCGGTACAGCAGCACGCCGCCGTAGATCTTGTGGTCCAACGGGTGCAGCTTCAGCGTGACGCTCGTGACCACGCCTTCCGGCTCCTCGGTGGTGACCAGCCGGCCGTCCGCCGCGATGCACTCGGCGCGGACCAGGTTGTCCCTGGTCGTCCCGTGCAACGGCGTCAGCCAGCCCTGTGCCCTCCCCAGCACAGCGCCCACCACCGAGGTGTGCGACAGCCTCGGGCCCGGTGTGGCCAGCCCGTGCGCCTGCGTCGCCGCGTCCAGCTCAGCCCAGGTCGCCCCCGCCTGCACCTCGGCCGTGCCGTCGGAGACGGTGATCCCCTTCAACGCGGTCAGGTCCAGCGCCAGCTCGCCTGGGCGCGGTGTCCGGCTCGTGGTGACCCGGATCCGTTGCTGCGACGCGAACCGCATGGTCGCCGAGATGTCGTGCGGCGTGGCCACACGCACCTCGGCGACCGCGGTGCTCCCCCCGGAGTCCGGCGTTCGCACGGTTCCCCTGACCGCCGTGCACAACGTCGTGATGTCCATGCCGGCAAGCCTGGCGACCCGGCGTTTCACGGACGTCTCACCGGTGAGATGCTGACCTTGTGCCAACCCTGGCGGTACACCTTCTCGGGCCCGTTGACGTGCGGGTTTCCGATGTCACGATCACGCTGGACCGGCCGCTCGAACGCGCGCTGGTCGCTCGCCTGTCGCTGGCGCGCGGTGCCGCGGTGTCCGACGAGCGCCTCGCCCGCGACCTGTGGGGTGACGTCGACCTGGCCCGGCCGCGCGAGCGTTTGCGCGTGCTGGCGTCACGGCTGCGGGCGAACCTCGGGGAGGCCGCTTCGGCGTTGTCGCGGACCGCGGCCGGCTACGTGCTCGACGCCTCGCCGTCCGACGTGCTCGCTGCCGAGGCCGCGTTGTCCGACGGCTCGCGGGAGGCGATCTCCCAGGCGCTGGCGTTGTGGCGTGGCGACTCGTTGGCGGACTTGCGCGCGGTGCCGTTCGGTTTCGCCGAGGGAGAGCGCCTCGACGGCCTGCGCGTTGATCTCCGTGTCGCTCATCTGAGCGCGTTGCTCGACGGGGGTGCCGGGATCGAGCTGCGGGCCGAGCTGGAGGAACTCGTCGGCGCGCACCCGTTGCACGAGCGGTTGAGCTGCATGCTGGCGCTGTGTCTGTACCGGGGTGGGCGGCAGGCCGACGCGCTGGCCGAGCTGTCCCAGTTGCGGATGCGGCTTTCCGACGAGCTCGGCGTGGATCCGGCGCCCGAGACCGTGTCGATGGAACTGCAGATCCTGCGCCAGGAGGCTCCCGGCGGTGCCCCGAAACGCCGTCTGCCCGCTGCGGGCACGACATTCCTGGGCAGGGACGCGGATCGGGCCGCGGTGGCCGAACGGTTGTCGGTCACGAGGCTCGTGACGCTGACCGGTGTCGCGGGTAGCGGCAAGACGCGCCTGGCGTTGGAGGTCGCACGCGTCGTCGAGCGGCCGGTGGTGTGGCTGGATCTCACGGCGGTGCGGGCCGAGGACGAGATCCTGCCCGCGCTGATCGCCGAGGTCGGTGACGACTACCTGGCCGAGCTCGAAGGCGCGGTGCTCGTCGTCGACAACGCCGAGCACGTGTTGTCAGCCGCGTCCTCGGTGGTCTCCGAGCTGTTGTCGCACACGGGAAAGCTGTCGGTGCTCGCCACCTCGCAACGGCCCTTGCTCGTCGAGGGCGAGGAGGTCCGGCACGTCGGTGCGTTGCCTCCCTCGGCTGCTTCTCTGCTGTTCTGCGACCGCAGCGGCGCCGAGCCTTCCGCTGACGTCGATGCCATCTGCGCCGCCGTCGACCACCTGCCGTTGGGTGTCGAGCTGGCCGCCGGTCTCACACGCACGTTGTCCGTCCCGCAGCTGGCCCGGCGGCTCGACGACCGGTTGCGGTTGCTCGTCGGTGGTCTGCGGGGGAGCCGTCAGCGGCACAGCAGCCTGCGCGCGGCTCTGGACTGGAGCCACGAGCTGTTGGATGACGTTCAACAGGCCGTGCTGCGCCGGACCGGCGTGTTCCTGGGCGGCTGGACTCTCGAAGCGGCCGAGGAGGTCCTGGCGTTCGACGGCCTGGACGTCGCGGACATCGCCGCCACGCTGACCGAGCTGGCGGACCGCAACCTGATCTCGGTGTCCGAGGGGCCGCGGTTCCGGATGCTCGAGACCGTCCGCCACTACGCCCTCGACAAGCTGCGCGACGCCGCCGAGGACGAGCTCGTGCGCGCCAGGCACATCGAATGGTGCTCCGGGTTCGTGGCGGCGCGCGATGTGCGTGAGGACGCGGCGGCCGTGATGGGCGAGCTCTACCTCGAGTGGCCGAACCTGCTGTCCGCGATGGAGTCCGCCGCCGGCACCGAACGCGCCGGGGACGGGCTGCGGCTGGCCGTCGACATGCAGGACGCCTGGATGGTGCGGGGACTGGTCGTGCAGGCCGCTCGCATCTACGAGGACCTGATCGACGCCGAGGTGCCCGACGACGTTCGTGCTCTCGCGCTGTGCAACTACGGCTTCTTCTGCACGCAGATCGGCCGCCTGACGCTCGCGACGTCGTTGCTCGACCGTGCGGCACCTCTGGCCGTGGACGATCTCCTGACCATCCGCGTCTACTACTACCGGGCGATCACGGAGATCCAGCGCGGCTACCCGGCGCAGGCCATCTCGTGGGCCGAACGCGGCCATGCCGTCGCCGAACGCATTGAGCACGTCACCTACGTCTCGGCGTTGGGCTGCGTGCTCGCCATCGCGCAGATGTACGCGGGCGACCTCGACGCGTCGCTCAGCAACCACCTGGCCGCGAACGCCATCGACCGCTCGTTGGGCGACGAGCACGGCCTCGCGCGCGGCCTGGTGAACGAGAGCATGACGTTGTTGAGCGGTGGCGACACCGAGGGTGCTCTGGCGCGTGCCGATGAGGCCGAAGCCCTGTCCGAACGCCTCGGCGACGCGATCGGCGCCACCCACGTCGGCATGATCAGGGCCAGGGCAGCGCTGCTCGCCGGCCGGTCGGACGAGGCGGTCGACCGGCTGCGCACCGTGCTGGACGACGCCGAAGCCGGTGCCGACACGGGACTACTGCGAGTAGACCTCGCCTACGCGTTGGTCCGTCGGGGTGATCTCGCCGAGGGCGCCGCCGAGCTGGCACTGGCCGCGTCCGTGAGCGACGAGCAGGACCTCACGTGGCTCGCCGTGCAACCGGTGACGGCGATTCTGGCCGCGGAGGAAGGCGATCTCGCCCGCGCGGGCGAGATCGCGGCGGCCGCACGGGCGGAGTTCGCTGCCCGCGGGTTCGGCTGGCCGTTCACCGTTGACCGGCTCGACGCAGTTGGAGGGCGTTGACCAGCCTGCTCACCTCCGGCAACCAGTCCGCAACCGGTAGTTCAAGATCGTCACCCGACCGGGCGCACACCGCGAATTCGGTCCGTTCGACCCGACCAAAACCTCACATCGTCTTGCTACCGTGACCGGCATGAAGTCGTGGGGGATGTTGGCGGTCGCCGCAGCGGCGATCACGTTCGGCTCGACGCTGGCGATGCCAGACGTCGCGGTGGCGGCCGAGGGTGGGGTCAGCTGTGGTACGTACGCGGCCAACTCCAAGATCACCCGGAGCGAGATCCTGGCGCGCTCGCGCACGTGGATCAGCGCCCGCGTGCCGTACAGCCAGAGCGACTGCTTCGGCAACAAGTACGGCGCGTACCGGACCGACTGCTCGGGCTACGTCTCGATGGCCTGGGGCCTGCGCATCTCCTACACGACCCACATCCTCGAGCAGGTCGCGCACCGCATCGACTGGGACGACCTCCGTCCCGGCGACGCGCTCAACGACCGCCTGAACCACGTCGCGCTGTTCATCGGCTGGGCGGACGCGGCCAAGACGCGGCCGATCGTGCGCGAGCAGGCCGGTCCGGACGGCGCCCGTCCCATTCAGCGGGTCTGGAGCGCCAGCACCGCCCGGCAGTACGTGCCGCTGCGCTACAACGGCGTTGTCGACGCCGGTGGCAGCAGCGAGACGCCGAGCGACACCCCGGTCACGGACAAGCCCGTCATCAACGCCGGCCCGCAGATCTCCAACACCGCGCAGCAGCAGCTGGAGATCTACGCGCGCGCCGCGGACGGCACGATCATCACGAACTTCCACAAGACGAGCCGCTGGAACGGCTGGCAGCAGCTCGGTCCTGAGCTCTTCGCCGGTGACCCGGTCGCGCTGATGAACCCCGAGACGAAGATCGTCGAGGTGTTCGCGCGCGGGTCCGACGACAAGATCTACCGCCGCACCGACGGCAAGTGGGTCGCTCTGGGCGACACGGCCGTGGCGGGCGAGCCCGTGGTGACGTGGAACGACAAGAGCAAGGCCGTCGAGGTGCTCGCCAGGGGCGCGGACGGTGTGCTGCTGCGCTTCACGGACAAGTGGGCGCCGGTGGGCGACCGCAAGATCGAGGGCAACCCGGCCGTCGCCGACAAGGACGTCTACGCGCGTTCCGCCGACGGCAAGCTCGTCAAGTGGGACGGCGAGAAGTGGCAGGACCAGGGTGACAAGAAGGTCGTGAGTGATCCGGCCGTCGCCGTCGACCAGGTCTTCGTGCGCACCGCGTCCGGCAGTGTCGAGCAGTACGCGGCGGGTGTCTGGAAGACGCTGGGCGGCAAGGGCACCGGCGCGCCGTCGGCCGTGTTCAACACGACGACAGGCTCGATCGACGTCGTGCAGCTCGGTGAGGGCGGCATCGTGGAACACGCCCGTGGCACCGAGGGTGGCTTCACCACGTGGGCCAAGCTGGGCAACACCAAGGTTTCCGAGGCACCGACCGCGATGTACCACGCGCAGACCAAGACGATCGAGGTCTTCGCGCGGACCGACGACGGCAAGCTGATCCGCCGCTTCTACAAGGAGAAGGCGGGCTGGAGCCAGTGGGCGCTGCTGAGCGACCGCGGCATCAGCTGACCTGACGAACTGCGAGAAGGGCCGCGACTCCACGTGAGT
>JAVXWK010000236.1:0-10177 GCA_032230575.1 Pseudonocardiales bacterium
ATCGCCGGCCGCCGCATCCTGCTCCTGCTGGACAACGCGATCAGTGCCGAGCAGGTCACCCCGTTGCTGCCGGGCACTCCGTCGTGCGCGGTCGTGATCACCAGCAGGAACCGCCTGCACAGCCTCATCACCACGAGCGGCGCCCGCACGGTTCCGCTGGCCGAGCTCGCCCCGCCGGACGCCCGCCGCCTGCTGGCCGACCGAATCGGCGCGGCACGGGTGACCGCCGAACCAGACGCGGTCACGGCCCTCGTCTCGGCGTGCGCGGGCCTGCCGCTCGCGCTCGCGGTGGTCGCCGGGCAGGCACAGGCGCGGCCGCACTTCCCGTTGTCGTCGCTCGCCGGGGAACTGCGCGACACGTCGACCCGGCTCCGCACCCTGGATCTCGGCTCTCCCCAGGCGTCGCTGACGGCGGTGCTCGCATCGTCGCACCGGACGCTGGAACCGGCGCACGCCCGCGCGTTCGGACTGCTCGCCGCGGTACCGGGCGAAGATCTCAGCACGACCTGCGCGGCGGCACTCATCGGAACGTCCACAGTGGAGGCTCGCAGCGCTCTTCGTGCGCTGGAACGAGTCTCACTCATCGAGGAACACGCGCCCGACCGCTGGCGGATGCACGACCTCGTCCGTTTGTACGGCCAGGAGCACGCCGCACCACCGGATCGCGCCGAGGCGTTGCGCAGACTGGTGGACTTCGTGGTGCACACAGCCCACGCGGGAGACCGGATGCTCTTTCCCGCCCGCAGGGACATCGAGCTTCCACCCACGACGGTCGGCCCGCTGACGTTTCCCGACCGCGACGCCGCGATGCGGTGGTTCGACGCCGAGCACCACACCGCGGCAGCCCTGCAGCAGATCGCCGACGACGCCGCGATCTGGCGGCTGAGCTGGGCTCTTTACACCTACTACTGGAGGACGCACGGCTCCTTCAAGAAGGTCCTGCGGCTCACTCTCGCCGCTGTCGAGGCGGCGGAACGGCTCGGCGACCTCACGGCGCTCCTCCTCTCTCACCTGCTGCACGGCCAGACGCTGGTGAATGCCGGCGCATTCGACGAAGCCGAGCACCACCTCGTCGTCGCGGTCCGCTGTGCGAAGGAGACCGGCGACGTGTGGCGGGAGACGGCCGGCTACCGCATCCTCGGGCACCTCGAGGCGGAGCGCGGCAACCCACGCGAAGCACTCGCCCAGCTCCTGTTCGCGCTCGACCTGGTCCGCACACTGGAGGACGAGGTGTTCGAGGCGGACATCCTCTCCACGTCCGGCTTGTACGCCGCGCAGTGCGGTGAGCTCGAACTGGCGGAAGAGCACTGTCGCGCCGCCCTGGCGATCCAGTCCGCTGACTGCGATGACAACGGCAAGGCGCACACCCTGCACATCCTGGGCTTCACGTTGGCCGCGGCAGGCCGGTACGAGGAGGCCGTGTCGATGTTCGAGCGCGCCATCGAGATCTTCCACGCCCAGGACAACAGTCACCACAGAGCGACCTCGTTGGACCGGCTGGGCGACGCCTGGCATGCGGCCGGTCAACCGGACCGCGCGCGCGAGTGCTGGCATCAGGCCCATGAGCTCTACCAGGCCACCGAACGCGCCGAAGCCGCTGCCGCCGTGCAGGCGAAGCTGGCCTGAAATTGAGGCCTGACCTGGGGATACAAGGTTTTCACAAGCCCTGTCGGGCAGAGTTGTCCGTGCGCACCTGATGAGGTGAGGTTGAACTGGGGGATCTCACCCCATCAGGCGCAGGGCTGCGTCTGCACGGTGATTCGGGGGACCTCCCTCCCCTAAGAGGAAGGTCACCGGGCACGGCGCAGCCCTAGGTAGAGGCCGCGGTCGGGGTTGGTCTTAGCCCCCCAGGCACCCGCTCCGACCGCCCTCTTCTACGCCTCGACAGTCTCCGGAGCAGCTTCAGTCTCCAAAGCCGCTTCAGTCTCCGGAGCCGCTTCCGCGGGCTCCTCCTTCGCAGGCTTGGCCGGCTCGTCACCACGAGTGCGCAGCCGCTGCGAGATCACCTGCGAGATGCCGTCACCGCGCATCGAGACGCCGTACAGCGCGTCCGCGATCTCCATGGTCGGCTTCTGGTGCGTGATGATCAGCAGCTGCGACCGTTCCCGCAGCTGCTCGAACAGGCCGATCAGCCGGTGCAGGTTCGTGTCGTCCAGCGCCGCCTCGACCTCGTCCATCACGTAGAACGGTGAAGGGCGGGCGCGGAAGATCGCGACCAGCATCGCGACCGCGGCCAGCGACTTCTCGCCACCGGACAGCAGCGACAGGCGCTTGACCTTCTTGCCGGGCGGGCGGGCTTCCAGCTCGATGCCGGTGGTCAGCATGTCGCCGGGCTCGGTCAGCACCAGCCGTCCGTCGCCGCCGGGGAACAGGACCTTGAAGACGATCTCGAACTCGCGCGCCACGTCCTCGTAGGCCGCCGTGAAGACCTCGAGGATCTTGTCGTCGACCTCCTTCACGACCGTGAGCAGGTCGCGGCGGCTGTCCTTGATGTCCTCGAGCTGCGTGGAGAGGAACTTGTAGCGCTCCTCCAGCGCCGCGAACTCCTCCAGCGCCAACGGGTTGACCTTGCCCAGCAGCGACAGGTCGCGCTCGGCACGCTTGGCGCGACGGGCCTGCGTGTCGCGGTCGTACGGCATCGGCTGCGGCTCGGAGACCTGCTCGCCACGTTCCTTGGCGGCCTGGTACTCGGCCATCTCGGCGGCCGACGCGGGCACCATGACGTCGGGGCCGTACTCGTTGACCAGGTCTTCCAGGCCGATGCCGAAGTCCTCGGCGATCTTCGTCTCGAGTTGCTCGATGCGCATGCGCTGCTCGGCGCGCAGCACCTCGTCGCGGTGCACGGCGTCGACGAGCTTCTCGAGCTCGCCGGACATCTCACGCACCAGGTTGCGCACCTGGGTCAGCAGGAGTTCGTGCTGCTGACGGCGTTCCTGGGCCTGGTCGCGCTCACGTGCGGCGCGGTCGAGCGAGATCTCGATGCGTTCCAACGCCTGCTCGCCGCCGCGCACAACAGCCTTCGCGACCTGGGCACCGCGCGCACGGTGCTGCGTCGCGCGGGCGTAGCGTTCGCGGGCCTCGCGCTCGGCGCGTGCTGCACGACGAAGGCCGTCTGCCTTGCCCTGCAACGCACGTGCGCGCTCCTCAGCCGTGCGCTGCACCAGGCGTGCGTCCATTTCGCCCTGACGCGCCTGGGCGAGCTCCGCGGCCAGCTGGTCGCGCTGCTCGGTGTCCGGCTCGTCGTCGAGGGTCTGTTCTTCTTCCGCCATCAGCAGTCGCTCTTCGAGCTCGCCCAGCTTCATCAGGGCGTCCTCGCGAGACCGCTCGACCTTGGCGCGCTGCTCGGTGATGCGGCTGACCTCGGCCTCGGCGGACCGCACCGCGGCGACCATCCGGTTCAGCCGCTCGCCGGAGCGCGCCTGGCGGACCTTGGCCTCCTGCATGGCTTCCTTGACCGCGTCGAGCACCTTGCGGCGGGACTGCTGCTCGGCGCGGGCACCTTCCAGCGCCGCGGAGGAGTGCTCCAGTGCGCGTTCCGCGGTGGCGAGTGCCTCCTGCGCCTCGTCGACGGCCGCCTGGACCTCGATGACGCTCTGGCCCTGAGCACCCGAGCCACCGATCGCCCAGTCCGCGCCGAAGAGGTCGCCCTCACGGGTCACCGCGCGGCCGTCGAACCTCGCGGCGGAGTCCAGATCCTCGACCACCGCAAGGCGATCGAGCGCGCGGGCCAGTGCTGGGCGCAACGCCTCAGGCGCGTGCACGACGTCGATCGCCCACCGCGCGCCGTGCGGCAGATAACCCCACCGACTCGTGTCCACAGTGGACCCGTGCGAGCCGATGAGGACACCGGCGCGTCCGGCGTCCTTCTCCTTCAACAGCTTCAGCGCCCGCAACGCGCCGTCGCCGGAGGAAACCGCCACGGCGTCGGCGATCGGGCCGAGTGCGGCCGCCAGCGCGACCTCGAAACCGGGCTCGACGGTCAGCAGCGCGGCGACGGAACCCAGCAGCCCCGGCACATCTGACGCGAGCAGCGCGCCCGCACCGTCCTTGCGGGTCAAACCCAACGACAAGGCGTCGACACGAGCACGCCACGACGCGATGTCGCGTTCGGCGGTGCGTTCGGCCTTCACCAGCTCCTCGACGCGCTGCCGTGCCGCGTCGTTGGACTGCACGGCGTGCCGGTGGCGTTCGTCGAGCCCGCTGTCACCCTCGTCCTCGTAGCCGGTGACCGCCTGCGCCTCGGCCAGTTCGATCGACGCGAACTCGACGCGCTCGGTGGCCTCGACGACCGTGACGGAGAGGCGTTCGATCTCCTCGGCGGTCGCGTTCGTCTTGCTGCGCAACGCTTCCACCTGACCCGACAGACGAGCCAGGCCCTCGCGGCGGTCGGCGATCGCACGGACGGCGGCGATGTGCGCCTTCTCCGCCTGCGAGACCATGCGCTCCAGCTCGGCACGCGTCTCCACGGCCTCCGCCAGCGCGATCCTGGCCTCGGTCACGCCTTCCTGGAGCTCCAGCTCCATCTCGGCGGTCTCCTCGGCCTCGCGGTCGAGGTCGTCCGGGTCGCGGCCGCGACTCGGCGCGTCCAGCTCGGCGGACAGGTGCCGCGCGCGTTCCGCGGCAAGCCTCACGGTGCCGCGAAGACGTTCCTCCAAAGCGGACAGCCGGTACCAGGTGTCCTGCGCGGCCTGCAGCTTCGGCGAGTCGGCCGCGACCCGCTCCTCCAGCTCGTTCTGCTGGTACTGCGCCGCCTGCAACGACTTCTCGACCTCGGCGCGGCGCTCGCGGGCCTTCGCCTCGTCGTGTTCTTCCTGCGCGATGGCCCCTCGTTGGGTGACGAGGTCATCGGCGAGCAGGCGGAGTTTGCTGTCCCGCAGCTCGGACTGCACGACCTGGGCGCGGCGGGCGATCTCGGCCTGCTTGCCCAGCGGCTTGAGCTGGCGGCGGAGTTCGGAGGTGAGGTCGGTGAGGCGCGTCAGGTTCGCCTGCATCGCCTCGAGCTTGCGCAGCGCCTTTTCCTTGCGCTTGCGGTGCTTCAGGACACCGGCGGCCTCCTCGATGAAGGCGCGGCGTTCCTCCGGCTTGGACTCGAGGATCGCGGCGAGCTGGCCCTGACCGACGATCACGTGCATCTCGCGGCCGATGCCGGAGTCCGACAGCAGCTCCTGGATGTCCATGAGACGGCAGGAGTTGCCGTTGATCTCGTACTCGGTGGCGCCCTCGCGGAACATCCGGCGGGTGATCGACACCTCGGTGTACTCGATCGGCAGGATGCCGTCGGAGTTGTCGATCGTCAGCGTCACCTCGGCACGACCGAGCGGCGCGCGGCCGGACGTGCCGGCGAAGATGACGTCCTCCATCTTGCCGCCGCGCAGGTCCTTGGCGCCCTGCGTGCCCATCACCCAGCGCAGCGCGTCGAGCACGTTGGACTTGCCGGACCCGTTGGGGCCGACCACACAGGTGATGCCGGGCTCGAAGCGCAGCGTGGTAGCCGAGGCGAAGGACTTGAAGCCCTTCAGCGTCAGGCTCTTGAGATGCACGCCGGGCAGAGTACCCAAACGCTTGCGAGAGATGCGTTAGGCGGGCCGTGACCTGCGTTTCTATGGACGGAGAGTAACCAACAATCCGCTTTCGTCCGACACTTCCAGGTGATCTATTCGATCTAGGGAAAACGACGTCGAGCCCGGAATCTCCTCGTCAGCGGCGTGCGAGGAACCCCACCAGCCGCCGATCTCGCGCTGACCCTCCCTGCTGAACACCACGACCTTGCAGCGCGCGCCCGGCTTCACGTTGCCGAGCTTGAACCGCATCTCGGTGCCCCAGGACCTGGTGACCATGGAGACGCTGGCGTCGACCCCGGTCCCCTGATCCCGCGCGGCCCACGTCGGTGCGGGTGAGGGCTTCAGGAAGAAGATCCCACCGGCCAGCGCGAGCACGACCAGCACCGCGGCGCACGCGATCAGCACGCGCCGGTGACGGGTGGGCTTGGGCGGGCACTCGGGAATGTCGTCGAGGTTCTCGACGTCCTCCAGGCTGAGCCGCCCGAGCAGGCCCGGCAGCGGGGCCAGCCGCAGCATCTCGGCCTGGCAGGCGTCGCAGCCCGACAGGTGGCGTTCGAACGCGGACCGCTCCTTGAGGTCGAGCGACCCGAAGAGGTAGGCGCCGACGTCGACGGTGTGCTGGCAGCTCACGCCTCGGTCACCCCTCTTTCCTCCAGTGCGTCGCGCAACGCCCGCAGTGCGTAGAAGCAGCGCGACTTGACCGTGCCCGGCGGGATGCCGAGCGTCTTGGCGGCCTCCGCGACGGTGCGGCGGCGGTAGTACAGCTCGATGACGACCGTCCGGTGCTCGGGCGTGAGCGCCCGCAGCGCCGACGCGATCTGCCACGTCTGCAGGACGTGCTCGACCTGGTCGCTGACCGGCGGCAGGTCCACCGGTTCGAGCGGTACCTCGGTCGCGCGTGCGTTGCGGCGGCGGTATCCGGAGATCACCAGGTTCTTCGCGACCGTGTAGAGCCACGGTGCCGCGTCGTCCGGTTTGAGCTCGTCGTAGTGTCGCCACGCGCGCAGCAAGGTCTCCTGCACAACGTCCTCTGCCTGCTGGTAGTCGCCATCGACCAGCCGCAGCACGTAGTGCAGCAGCGGGCCTCTCCAGCGGTCGTAGAGCTGGATGAGGACGTCTTCGGCGGAGTCCACGCTCCCTTACTACGCCACCTCTTTCGGAAAGGTTCAGCGCTCGACGAACCCGGTCAGGTCGCCTCTCGCGTCGGTCCACTGCTCACCGACAGATTCGACGTGTCCAGGGGTTTCACCCGAACGGAGAGCATTGAGCAGTTGTTCACATTTCTCGCGGGGACCCTCGGCGACCACCTCGACCCGCCCGTCCGGCCTGTTCGAAGCGCTGCCCACCAGGCCGAGTTCTAGCGCCCTGGCTCGCGTCCACCAGCGAAAACCGACTCCCTGAACCCGTCCACGCACCCAAGCGTTTAGTCGCACGTCCACCGCCAAATGGTTGCGTAGTCACCCAAGGTGATCGAAGGGGCACTCTTGGCTTATCACCCATTAGTGGTACGGTGCCGACCCGTGAGTGCCCGCAGCCTCTTACTCGGCCTGCTGATCGGTGCAACCGGCGTCGGCGGTCTCGCCTTCACCGGCACCTCTCCTCTTGGCATCAGTTTCACGACAGCCGCGCAGCAGGAGAGCACAGACGCAGCGAACCAGTTCGGAACAGGCAACGCGGCCGCACCCAACAGACAGACGCCCACCGGCGACACCGGCGTCGGCAACCCCACGGCTTCGTCGTCTTCTTCCGCTCCCGCCACCTCGTCGACGACGGCGACACCTTCTTCCTCTTCTTCCTCGTCAGCGGCTCCCACCACCACGACGACGCCTCCCGAAGCGCCGAAGCCGCCCGCCCAGCCGCCGCAGCCCGGGAACAAGACCCCGGAGCAGGCCGTCCTGGAGCTCGTGAACGACCAGCGCGCCGCGAAGGGCTGCAAGGCCCTCGTGATCGACGACCGCATCACCACCGCCGCGCAGGGTCACAGCACGGACATGGCCAACAAGGGCTACTTCGACCACGTGTCGCAGCCCGAGAGGACGACGTTCGCCCAACGCATGAAGAACGCGGGCTACCCGAAGCCCGGCGGCGAGAACATCGCGATGGGCTACGCCACTCCCGCCGCGGTCATGGACGGCTGGATGAAGTCGACCGGCCACCGCGAGAACATCCTGAACTGCGATTTCACCGCCATGGGCGTCGGCCTCGACACCCGTGGCAACTACTGGACCCAGAACTTCGGCTACTGACGGGGAAACTTCGTGTACCAGAGCCCGGAACCGGACTCGCGCTCGCGCTTTCGCGGTGCACCGCAGATCATCCTCGCCGCGTCGGGCGTCGTGCTGGCGACGGTCTTCGCCGCCGTGGCCTCGTTCGCGGCGGGCTCGGACACCGCCGCCGAGTCCCCGGCGCCTCAACAGCAGCAGAAGAAGGAGGCCGTGCGCGACGCGCTGAGCATCGTGCCGACGTCCTCGCCCACCACTTCGGTCGAGCTCACCTCGTCGTCCCCCTCGGAGACGACGACGTCGACGACCACGGCCACGAGGAAGCCGCGCGTCACCACCATCACGCGTCCTGACGGCACGACCACCACCGTCACGACCGATGACCCGCCGCCGGTCGTCACGTCCTCGTCGACCACCACGACCACGACTACGACAACCACCACGACTACGACGACCACCACTACGACGAACTCGGACCCAACGAATCCGACGCCCTAGGGTTACGCCCGTCACCGTCAAGTGACGCAGAGCTACACGAAGGTGTGGCGTGACTGAGGCTTTGGTGCGTTTCCGCCGATAACTCGAACGCAAGTCCATCCGACCGGGTTTCCCACGAGGAGATGGGTGTGTTCGAGGAAGATCATTCGCAGTCACCAACCGATCCCGCGCCGCCGAAGAAGCGCGCGGGCACGGCCGTCATGCTGGCTGCGGGCGGAGTGGTGGTGGCGACCCTGTTCGCGACGGTCGCGTCGATGCTCGCCGCGTCGGGCCACGAGGCCACCCCGGAGCGCTCGTCCGCGGACGTCGTGCAGACCATCACGACCGTCGCCCCGGACGGCAGCACCAGCACCGTCGTCGTCACGGTGTCCTCCAGCGCATCGTCGTCGGCCAAGCCGGACCGCAAGCAGGCCGCGCGCCCTCAGGAGCAGCCCAAGCCGGGCGCACCCGAGCAGCAGCCTCAGGTGACGACGAACCCGACCGAGCCGACGGAGACGCACACCAACCCGCCCACGTCGTCCGAGCCGCCGGCGTCTTCCTCTACTTCTTCGACGTCGACCACGACCACGACGCCGCCGACGTCCTCGTCGTCGACCACGACCGTGCCGCCTCAAAAGCCCTAAGGCTCGAACCGGTACCCCATGCCCGGTTCGGTCAGCAGGTGCCGCGGCCGGGCCGGTTCCGGCTCCAGCTTCCGCCGCAGCTGCGCCAGGTACACCCGCAGGTAGTGCGTCTCCTTCTCGTACGCGGGGCCCCAGACGTCCCGGAGCAGCTGCTTCTGCGCGACGAGCTTCCCGGCGTTGCGCGCCAGCACCTCCAGCAGGCCCCACTCGGTGGGCGTGAGGTGCACCTCGACGTCGTCCTTCAGGACCCGCTTGGCCGCGAGGTCCACGGTGAACGAGGCGGTCTTCACGATCGGCTCGTCCTCGGGACCGGTGACGGCGGAGCGGCGGACGGCGGCGCGCAGACGGGCCAGCAGCTCGTCCATGCCGAACGGTTTCGTCACGTAGTCGTCGGCGCCGGCATCCAGGGCGTCGACCTTGTCGGCCGAGTCGGTGCGGGCGGAGAGGACGATGATCGGCAGGGTGGTCCAGCCTCGCAGGCCCGCGATGACGTCCGTGCCGTCCATGTCCGGCAGGCCGAGGTCGAGGACCACGACGTCGGGCTTGCCGTCGGCGGCCAGGCGCAGGGCCGTCGCGCCGTCGTGGGCCGTGAGCACCTCGTAACCGCGGGCCGAGAGGTTGATCCGCAGCGCGCGCACGATCTGCGGTTCGTCGTCGACCACCAGCACTTTCGTCACGAGACCCTCTCCTCGACCGGCAACGAGATCACCACGGTGAGGCCACCACCGGGCGTGTCCTCCATGTTGATCGTGCCGTCCATCGCCTCGGTGAACCCCTTCGCCACGCTCAGACCGAGACCGACGCCACCCGGCGTGCGGTCGCCGAGGCGCTGGAACGGCGCGAACACCTGGTCCGCGGTGTCCCTGGGCAGGCCGCGGCCGTGGTCGACGACCCGCAGCTCGACCTCCGAGCCGTGCGCGGACGCCCGCAGCGCCACCGCGCCGGCGTAACGCAGCGCGTTGCCGACGACGTTCGCGATCACTCGTTCGAGCAGGCCGACGTCCGCGCGCACGGGCGGGAGCGACTCGGGGACGTCGACCTCGATGTCCCCGCTCAGGCCGCTCAACGCCCGTGCCACCGCCTCGTAGTAGCCGACGGCGCGGAGCTGCGGCTCCACCGCGCCGGTGGCGAGGCGGGACGAGTCGAGCAGGTTGTCGACCAGACCGGTGAGCCTGTCCGCGGACTCCTCGACGGCCTCCAGCAATTCCGCGGTGTCCTCGTCGGACAGCTTCAGCTCCGGATCGCGCAACGAGCCTACCGACGCCTTGATCGA
>JAVXWK010000256.1:0-3082 GCA_032230575.1 Pseudonocardiales bacterium
ACACGCAGGCGGACACGTCCGCGTACAACGCAGAGGCCGCCGAACGCCACTGGGCCGTGCTACTGGATCTTTTTTCCCGGGCGCTCTGAACCTTCCGCTGCCGCAGCAACACGCCCTAAAGTGATCATGCCGCCGCCTCATTTTCAGGGGACCGCCGCACTGTGTCACCTCCCCTGGGTACTGCTTTGGAGGCGTACGGGATGGGCACTGCTAGGCGTTCTTTCCTATTGGGAACGGCCGGGGCACTGGCCGCCGCGGGCACGGCTTCAGCCGCTCCTGGCGGCCTGACGTGGGTGCTGACGAACAACGTCGGATATGAGGCCGAGGGGCCGAAGCGGGCGGTGATCGCCTGCACGACGCCGGGCCCCCACCGCTTCGAGCTCGTCGAACACGGCACGGGCAAGGTGGTGCACCGCGGGTCGGCTCGCACCGTCGGGCCGGTGGCGGACTGGAAGGCGAACCAGTTCCCCGCGGTGCCGTCGTTCTACTCGGTCGTCGACTTCTCGAACTTCACACGTTCCGGTGAATTCGCGCTGTCGACCGAGGGTGGGGTGTCGCGGCCGTTCGTGATCGAGCCGCTGGTACTGGAGCGGCGGACGTTGCCGCACGTGGTGCGGTTCTTCAAGGACTCGAGGTCGTTCGGCGAGTACGACCGAGTGGACCGGTCACTCCCTTACGAGCCGGATCCGTCGGTCCGCGTCGACGCGCACGGCGGTTGGTACGACGCGGCGGCGGACTGGTCGAAGCACTTCACGCAGCTGTCGAAGTACTCGTTCTGCAACACGCTGCAGCTGCCGTTGACCGCGTACGTGCTGTGGACGTCCTACGACGAGCTGACGCGCCGCAACAACCCGGACTTCCGGCACCTGCGGGAGCTGCTGCACGACGAGGCCGTGTACGGGGCGGACTACCTGGTGCGGGTGCAGATGCCGGGAGGGTCGTTCTACGGGTCGGTGCGGCAGCCGCAGGAGGACGACATCGGCATCGACCCGTCGAAGCGGTTCCTGCGCAAGGGTCCGCTGAACTACCGCGAGGGGTGTGGTGTCGCGATCGCCGCGCTGGCAAGGGCCGCGCGGGGCACTGTGGACGGTGACTTCCCGCGGTCGAAGTACTTGGCGGCGGCCGAGGCGGCGTTCTCGTTCTTGCAGGTCAACAACGTGGCGTTGACCAATGACGGCAAGGAGAACATCCAGGACGACTACAACGTGCTGCTCGGCGCGGTGGAGTTGTTCAAGGCCACGCGGAAGCCGGAGTACAAGGCCGAGGCGGACAAGCGGGCGGCCGCACTCGTCGCGAGGATCCTGCCACGCGGTCATTTCCGGGCGGACGACAAGGACCGGCCGTACTTCCACCCGTCCGACGCGGGCATGCCGGTGGTCGCTTTGCTTGCCTACCAGTCGATCGGGAGCACGGACGTGCTGCCGGCGATTCGCAAGTCGCTGGAGTTCGAGCTGTCGATCACGGGCGCGGTCGCGAACCCGTTCGGCTATGCGCGGCAGGTGGTGCAGACGGCGGCGGGTGAGCGGTTCGACGGGTTCTTCTTCCCGCACGACGCGGCGGGCACGTGGTGGCAGGGCGAGAACGCGCGCCTGGCGTCTCTCGCTGCCGCGGCACGCCTCGCGGCACCGAAGTTCGACGGCGCGTTCGCGGCCAAGCTTCGCGCGTACGCGGCGGATCAGCTGAACTGGATCGTGGGCTGCAACCCGTTCGACGTGAGCATGCTGGAGGGCAGCGGGCGGACGTCGCCGATCTACCTGGAGTACCCGGACGGCTCGACTGTCGGGTCGTGGCGGTGGATCCGCGCGGCGGGCGGGATCGTCAACGGGATCACCGGTCGTGCGGCGGACGGTCGTGGGATCGAGTGGGATCCGGGTGTGGCGTCGTCGGGTCCGAACACGGACTGGCGGTGGCTTGAGCAGTGGATTCCGCACTCGACGTGGTTCCTGTACGCGGTGGCCGCGGGCTAGCGAGCATGTCCGGCAACGTCATGGCGTCGTGGTCCGGGGTGCCGGCCGTGGCGAGGTAGACGATGAGGCGCTGGCCCTGGGCCTGGTTCAGGGGCAGCGCCTCGTGCGAGAGCGTCATGGTGCCGGCTTCGGGGTGGTGCATGGTCTTCTCGCCGTCGCCGATGGTGTTCGGCGCGGTGGTGATGCTGCCCCGCCGATTTACCGCCGGCTAACTGGGGCGGGGCACCGTCGCGGCGTGAGATTCGTTTCTGTCGCGGCGGTGGCCGCATTCGCGCTGGCCGGGCTGTCGTCCGGTATCGCGCACGCCGAGTCGGCGCCGGGGTGCGCCTCGGTGACGCAGATCGGGAAGACCGCCTACATCGGTGGTGACTCCCGGGATGCGAAGGCGTCGGTGAAGCAGTTCAAGGGGTGTGGCAAGAACTTCGCCTACATCTACGTGTGGGACTCGTTCGCCCGTCAGGTCGGTGACTTCCAGATCACGGTCGCCATGGACGTGGCCGAGCAGATCCAGGGCCAGAAGACCTACCCGCGCAACGTGCAGGAGGGCTGGTCGCTGGGCACCAACTCGCTGACGCAGTGCACGCGCGCGGTCGGTGCGTTGAAGAACTTCGTCATCAGCGACACGTGGCTGACCGCCGAGACCGACTGGAGGTGCTGATCGTGAAGCGTTCGCTCGTGCTGGCAGGGGCTTTGTTCGTGGCGGTGATGTCGCCGGGGATGGCGCACGCGGAGTCGGCGCCGGGGTGTGGTCCGGTGACGCAGATCGGCCGGACCGCGTACATCGGCGCGGACGCCGGTGTGCAGCTGGCGTCGGTGAAGCAGTTCAAGGGCTGTGGCAAGAACTGGGCGTACACCTACGTCTGGGACGTCTACCACAACCAGGGCAACGACTACCGCGTCTCGGCCGGGATCCTGACGTCCAGTGGCACGAAGGGCTACAAGAAGGGCGCCAACCGGCAGCGGGAGGTGTGGTCGTCGGGCACGGACACGTTGTCCACGTGCACGCAGGCGCAGGGGCACCTGTACGACAACCCGGAGTACGCGGCGTTCGCGACGACGGACAAGCGCTGCTGAAATGAGCTAGTGGGCAGGCCGGTGTTGATCGCGGTGGCGGT
>JAVXWK010000286.1:0-7571 GCA_032230575.1 Pseudonocardiales bacterium
CGTCGGCGAGCTCCTGCCGCACCTTCCGCGGGTTGTCGACCATGTGCACGATCGGGTCGTCGGTGTTGGTGAAGTACGAGATGCCGGTCGCGAGGTCGATGTCGAGCAGGAACCGGTACAGGTCCACGTACGCCTGCTCTGTCTCGCACACCAGCTCGCGGACGTGCAGCTCGTTCCGCGGCCCGCTGTTGTCCCACTCGTGCTTCACCCGGAACACCACATATCCCTGTGGGTGCAGGCAGTAGCGGAAGGCGGAAAGACCGTCGCGGTCGCTCTCGGCGTCGGCGAGGTGGTTGTCCCACGTCCCCGCCACCCTGCTCAGCCAGCCAGTCCTCGTGCGGCGCACGCGGTCGTGCACCTCGCGCATGAACGGCATGGCCTCCTCGCGCGTCACCTGGCGAATCCGCGCGTCGCTCACGGACACCCCGGGATGGAACGGCATGCGCGTCTGCATCTTCATCATCGACAGGCTCGACGCGTGCTCGCCGTACCCGAACCGCCGGTAGATCGCCCCCTCCGACGCCCAGAGGATCCCGATCGATTCGCCGGCCTCGTGCATGGCGTGCAGCTGCGTCTTCATCAGCAACGACGCCACGCCCCGTCGCCGATGGCCCGGCTTGACGCCCACGACGGTCACCGCTCCGACGGCTGCTCGTGCTCCGCCGGGCACGGTGAGCTCGCGGGTCAGGATCCCGCCGGTGCCCACCATCTCGTCGCCGTCGAACACCGCGTGCGCCCGATCGAGCTCCAGCACCCTCATCCAGCGTTGCTCACCGGCCGGCTCGTCGAGGAACGACCAGGAGAACACCCTCTCGAACTCGGGGAGTTCCGCCTGCCGGATGGTCCTGATGCTCAGCGCCGAGTCAGCCATGGCAGCAGTGATACGCCGCCCCGACCGACTCCGCAGCTCAATTTCAGCCGAGCCCCGCAGTCCACGTGACCTCGAAAGCAATCGTTTTCATCGGGAACGTTCCTGGGTGGCGCCCCGTTTGAAGGCGAGCGAAAAATCGCCGCGCAAGCCCCAGGAATTGCCGAAAGAGGAGCAGAAATGAGAGCTTTCATCGCTTTCTTGTCCGCACTGGCAATTGTTCTCGGCGCCACCGCGCCGGCCTCGGCCACGCCTGTTCCCGTACAGCTGATCGCCGAGACCGGCACCGCGAAGGTCGTCCCCACGCCGATCGAGATCCACATGGAGGCGTTCGCCCGCAACGCCGCGAACGGCGCCAACCTCAACAACGTGCTGGTCTCGTTCCGCACCACGACCGGCAACGTGCTGTGCACCGACCACACCGACACCGGCGGCAAGGCCTCCTGCGACGCCGAGGTCGACCAGACGCAGCTCCTGCTCGTGCTGCTGCTCGGATTCGACGCAGTGGTGACCGGAACCGCGGATCACGGCCCGGCCACCGCTCACAATTCCGTGCGCATTGTTTAGCGCTGGATCGACTTGATCTCGCAGAACTCGTCCAGCCCGAACTTGCCGAACTCACGGCCATTGCCCGACTGGCGATAACCGCCGAACGGCGCGCTCGTGTTGAACGCGGCGGCGTTGATGTCGACCTGGCCGGTGCGCAGGCGCTTGGCCACCCGCATCGCCCGGTCGGCATCAGCCGAGAACACACCACCCGCGAGGCCGTAGATCGTGGAGTTGGCGATGCGCACCGCGTCGTCCTCGTCCGCGTACGGCATGACCGCCAGCACCGGCCCGAAGATCTCCTCCTGGGCGATCGTCATCTCGGGCGTGACGCCACCGAACACCGTCGGCGCCACGTAGAAGCCCTGGGGCAGCGGCGCTTCCGGCCCACCTGCGGCCAGCCGCGCGCCCTCCTCGACACCCTTGCGGATGTAGCCGACCACGCGGTCGCGCTGTGCCTTCGACACCGCCGGACCGATGCGCGTCGACGGATCGCTCGGGTCGGCCGAGGTGTACTTGCCCGCTGCGGCAGCTGCCAGTTCCACGGCCTCGTCGTGACGATCAGCGGGCACCAGCAACCGCGTCCACGCGCTGCACGCCTGGCCGTTGTTCATGAACGAGTTCGCGACCGCGATCTTCACCGCACGCCCGAGGTCGGCGTCGTCGAGCACGATGCACGCCGACTTGCCGCCGAGCTCCAGCGCGACCCGCTTCACGGTCTCGGACGCCACCGCCGACACCCGCCGTCCAGCGCGGGTGGACCCGGTGAACGACACCATGTCGACGTCCGGGTGCGCGGCCAGTGCCTCGCCGACGACCGGTCCGGTGCCGTGCACCAGCCCGAACACGCCCTCCGGCACCACGGCTGTGATCACCGAGGCGAGCAGGTCCGCGGTGCCAGGCGCGAGTTCGCTCGGCTTGAGCACGACGGTGTTGCCCGCGGCGAGCGCCGGCACGACCTTCGCGACCATCTGCTGCAGCGGGAAGTTCCACGGCGTGATGGCGGCGACGACCCCGATCGGCTCGCGGAGGACCAGCGAGTTGCCGATCTCCTCGGGCTCGAAGTAGCCGTGCTCCAGCACGTCCGCGACACCCTCCGCGATGGCGATGGGGTTCGCGACCTGCACCTTCTGGCTGAACGTGATGGGGGTGCCCATCTCGGCGGTCATGGCAGCCGCGAGCTCACCGGCCCGCTCCTTCAGCCCGTCGATGATCGCCCGGACGACCTTCGCCCGGTCGTCCGGCGAGGTCTCCGCCCACGCGGGGAACGCCTTGACCGCAGCGGCCACGGCCGCGTCGACGTCGGCCGGTGTGCCCTCGGCGAGCGTGCCGATGACTTCCTCGGTGGCGGGGTTGACGACCTCGATCACGAGAGCCCTCCAGGCGGATGTGACACCAAACAGCTGACAGGGGTTCAGAGTGTCACATCGGGGCGCAGGGGTCACGTCGTGCGGGGGAAAGGGGCCAGGCCGGTCTACCGCGAACCCGCAGAGGCCATCACACCTCCGATCCGCCGCTCGCGCAGCACCCGGAGATGCACGGCCGCCCACGTCCGATAAGGCCGCCACGCCTCGGACACCTCCGGCAACGGCCGCCCGTACCGTTCGCGAACCTCGTCGGTGAGCCTGGACTCGTTGTGCGGCACGGCATCCGGCGCGTTCGCCCCGCGCAGCACGACCAACTCGGCCGCGAACGGGCCGAGCCCCTTGACCTGCTGCACCGCCAGCACGGCAGCGGCGGGTTTCATCGAGCGCAGCGTCACGCCGTCCAGCAGCCCGTCCAACGCCGCCTCGGCCACCGCGCGCAGGTACTCCGGCTTGCGACCGGGTAAGTCGAGATCGAGAGACAGCAACGAAGCAGGCGAGGGAAACACCCCGTCCCGCAGCAACGACGCCTTCAACGCAGCCGCCTGCGTCATCCGGACCCGCTGCGACAGCACCGACCACGCCGCCGCCTCGTACGGCGAGTAGAAGCCGCACGGACGTAAGCCGGGCAGTTCGGACTGAGCAGCGAGAATCACCGGATCCCGCGCGCCGACATCAGGCCAGCCCCGCCCGTCGACGTCCAGCGCCAGGAACCGGCACACCTGCGCCGCCGCCAGATCGAGGTCACCGGACCCGGACAGCTCCAGAACGGCAGAGGCGCCGCGCTGGGTCACGGAGACCTCAGCCCGGCGCCACTCACCCTCGGTCAGGAACGAAGCCGTCAACGCCTCGCCCTCGAGAACGGGCAGCCGCGACGGCGTGAAGCCCTCCCAGAACGCACGGGACGTGACCAGCGACCAAGGGCCCTGAACTGCTACTTCAACGAGGTGGTGGCTCATGTCACACGACGTTAGCGAGCACCACCGACAAAAAACTCAGCTGAAGTCGAGGTCGCCCGTCCGCGTCCGCTTGAGCTCGAAGAAGTACGGGAAGCCCGCCAGCATGCGAGCGCCGTCGAAGATCGTGCCCGCCTCCTCGCCCCGCGGGATCTTCGTCAGCACCGGGCCGAAGAACGCGACACCGTCGATGTGGATGGTGGGCGTGCCGACGTCCATGCCGACCGGGTCCATGCCGCGGTGGTGCGAAGCCCGAAGCTCCTCGTCGAACTCGGTCGAGGTCGCGGCGGAAGCCAGCTCGGCCGGCAGCTCCGCGTCGGCCAGCGCCAGCTTGATGATCTCGTCGAAGTCCTTGTTGCCCTCGTTGTGGATGCGCGTGCCCATCGCCGTGTACAGGCTCGGCAGCACCTCGTTGCCGAACTTCTGCTCGGCGGCGATGGCGACGCGGACCGGCCCCCAGCCCTTGGTCATGAGCTCCTTGTACTGCTCGGGCAGGTCACGCCCCTCGTTCAGCACGGAAAGGCTCATCACGTGGAAGGTCAGGTCGATCTCGCGAACCTTCTCCACCTCCAGGATCCACCGCGAGGTGATCCAGGCGAACGGACAGAGAGGGTCGAAGTAGAAGTCGACCTTCGCCTTGTCGGCCATGCGTGCCCCTTCGGTCGCGTTCTGTCGCGTTGGGTGCGGTTATCGCCCCATCAGCCCAACCAGATCACCCTCTCATCTCTTCCCGCACGCCGGTTCCGTGATTGGATGCGGGAGTCATAACCATTCCCGACGACGTCAGCGCGTAACCACCCGCGCGGCAGACGAGGTGACCAGTGGCCGCGCCCAACCTCACCCGCGACCAGGCTCAGGAACGTGCTGAGCTGCTGGAAGTGGAGTCCTACCGGATCGAGCTGGACCTGACCGACGGCGGCGGAAAGCCGGGTTCGGACACGTTCCGCTCCACCACCACCGTGGTGTTCCGCAGCCGGACTCCGGGTGCTTCCTCGTGGATCGACATCGTGGCGGCGACCGTGCACCGCGCTGTGCTCAACGGCAGCGAGCTCGACGTCTCCGAATACCGCGAGGAGGACGGCGTCAGGCTGCCGGACCTCTCGGAGACCAACGAGCTCACCATCGAGGCCGACTGCCGGTACATGAACACCGGCGAGGGCCTGCACCGGTTCGTCGACCCGGTCGACGGCGGCGTGTACCTGTACTCGCAGTTCGAGACCGCGGACGCCAAGCGCATGTTCGCGTGCTTCGACCAGCCCGACCTGAAGTCCGTCTACTCCATGAAGGTGACGGCACCGCACGACTGGAAGGTCATCTCCAACGGCGAGATCATCGCCACGGAGGACGGCGAGGGCGGCGCGGACGTGCACACGTTCGCCACCACCAAGCCGATGTCGACCTACATCGTCGCGCTGGTCGCGGGCCCGTACGCCGAGTGGCGCGACGAGTTCGCCGAGGGTGACTTCAAGATCCCGCTGGGCATCTACTGCCGTGCCTCGCTTGCTCCTCACATGGACCACGAGCGGCTGTTCACGGAGACCAAGCAGGGCTTCGGGTTCTTCCACAAGGCGTTCGGGGTGCAGTACCCGTTCGGCAAGTACGACCAGTGCTTCGTGCCGGAGTTCAACGCGGGCGCGATGGAGAACGCCGGCTGCGTCACGTTCCTCGAGGACTACGTCTTCCGCAGCCGCGTCACCCGCTACCTCTACGAGCGCCGCGCCGAGACCGTGTTGCACGAGATGGCGCACATGTGGTTCGGCGACCTCGTGACCATGCGCTGGTGGGACGACCTGTGGCTGAACGAGTCGTTCGCCACCTGGGCGTCGGTGCTCGCGCAGGCAGAGGCCACCGAGTACCGCCAGGCGTGGACGACGTTCGCGAAGATCGAGAAGTCGTGGGCGTACCGGCAAGACCAGCTGCCCTCGACGCACCCCGTGGCCGCGGACATCTCCGACCTGCAGGCGGTCGAGGTCAACTTCGACGGCATCACCTACGCCAAGGGCGCTTCGGTGCTCAAGCAGCTCGTCGCGTACGTCGGGCTGGAGAACTTCCTGGCGGGCCTGCGGGTCTACTTCGCCAAGCACGCGTGGAGCAACGCGACGCTGGCGGACCTGCTCGGCGCACTGGAGGAGGCGTCCGGGCGCGACCTGTCGTGGTGGAGCGCGCAGTGGCTGGAGACGACGGGCCTGAACCTGTTGCGCCCCAAGTTCACCGTTGACGCCCAGGGCAAGTTCACCGAGTTCGCGGTGCTGCAGGGCGGCGCGCGTCCGGGTGCCGGCGAACTGCGCACGCACCGCATCGCGATCGGTGTCTACGACGACGACGGCTCGGGCAAGCTGGTGCGCACGCACCGGTTCGAGCTCGACGTGACGGGCGACCGCACCGAGGTTCCCGAGCTCGTGGGCGTGCACCGCGGCAAGATCGTGCTGGTCAACGACGACGACCTCACGTACTGCACGATGCGCCTCGACCCGGACTCGCTGGCCGGGCTGATCGACCACATCTCCGACATCGCCGAGCCGCTGCCGCGCACGCTGTGCTGGTCGGCCGCGTGGGAGATGACCCGCGAGGCCGAGCTGAAGGCCCGCGACTTCGTGAACCTGGTGCTCGGCGGGCTGCACGCCGAGTCCGAGGTCGGTGTGGTGCAACGGCTTCTGCTGCAGGCCCAGACCTCGCTGTCGTCCTACGCGGACGACTCGTGGCGTGGCGAGGGCTGGCGCCGGTTCGTGGCCACGACGCTGGAGCTGGCCCAGTCGGCCGAGCCCGGCTCGGACCACCAGCTGGCGTTCGTGAACGCGCTGGCGTCCTCCGTGCTGGACGAGTCCACTTTGGACGTCCTGCGCGGCTGGTACGACGGAAGCGCCGTTCTCGAGGGCCTCGATGTCGACACCGACCTGCGCTGGCGTCTGCTGCAGGCCCTTGTCGCACACGGCAAGGCGGACCTGGCGGAGATCAACGCCGAGGAGGAGCGCGACCCGACCTCCACCGGCCACCGCCGCTCGCAGCAGGCTCGGGCGCTGCGCCCGACCATCGCCGCCAAGGACGAGGCGTGGGACCGGGCGGTGAATGACGACGACCTGCCCAACGCGGTCAGCGAGGCGATCATCGCGGGCATCTCGCACCCCGGCCAGAAGGAGCTGCTCGCGCCGTACGTCGAGCGCTACTTCGCCGACGTGAAGAGCGTGTGGGACCGCCGCACGTCCGAGCGCGCGCAGTCCATGGTGGTGGGCATGTTCCCTGCGTGGTCGATCGCCCGGTCCACTGTGGAGGCTGCCGACGCGTGGCTCGCGGACGAGCACCCGCCTGCGTTGCGCCGCCTGGTCTCCGAGGGGCGTGCGGGCATCGTGCGCGCCCTGGCGGCCCAGGAGTTCGACCGCTCCTGAGTTGTTGCTTCGAAAGCCCCGCAATGCGTTCGCGTGTTGCGGGGCTTTCGCATAGCGTCAGGGGGCTGAGGAGGTCCGTTGCGCGGAATCGAGGAGATCGACCGGATCATGGAGGTTCCCGACCTGGTCGCGAACTGGCACGCGGATCAGACCGTGCACCCCGGGGAGACGTTCATGCGGCGCGCGCTGGCCGGCCATCCCACGCCCGCACCACCTGATGGCTACAAGGTGGAGGTGACGCCGGGGGACGTCATCGAGGTCCGGGTGCTGCACGACGGCGCCGAGGCCGCGAGCGGGCTGATCGCCGTCGTCGGTGAAGACGCTGTGCCGCACCGCATCGCCACGATTCCCGGGCATCGGCGCCGCGGGCTCGGCAGCGTCGTGATGGGGGTGCTGGCACGGGAGGCGGTCGAGGCCGGAGCCACGAGCGGACTGCTGTTCGCGACCGAGGACG
>JAVXWK010000323.1:0-18709 GCA_032230575.1 Pseudonocardiales bacterium
TTGATCGCTCCAGACGGAATATGTCTGGCATCTATCTTCTCAAAGGAACTACCTCGACGAGGAGGTAATTCATATATTACTGGCTGTGTTTCGGCACGCTGTTGAGTTCTCAAAGAACACGCGCTCATCATCACGAGGACGCCGTATAGCGACTCGATCCGAGGCTGTGTCGTACATAAGCTTGTATATGAAACTTCGACGCCCTTGGCCTCTGAGCTCAGACGAGCTACCGGCTGGGTCTTCATCGTTTCCAGATCACCCACTCTACCACAGTCCGTGGAAGCTTGGTTCGTGACCCTCGCCGCACTCCGTTCCGGTGTTCCCGGCCCGTTCCGCGCTGGCAGAGAGAAAGTTACACGCACGCCAACACGGGGTCAAATCGGGGGCATCCCTGCGCCCTGCGGTTAAGAAACCGCAGGTCAGCAGCCCCATACAGGACCTGCTGAACACGCTATCGGAGACCCGATCCGCGCACACTGTGGCCGCCGTCACACCAAGAAAGATCGAAGGCCGCCGATCCCCTGTGGGACCGGCGGCCTTCTACCGAGAGAATCAGCAGGTCAGAGTTCGACCTGCACGCTCGCGTTGTTGCGCTTGCCGCGACGGAGCACCAGCCACTTGCCGTGGAGCAGGTCCGACGACGACGGCTTCCACTCCTCGTCGGTCACCTTCGCGTTGTTCACGTAGGCACCGCCCTCGTTGACCGTGCGCCGCGCGGCCCCCCGGCTGTCGGCCAGCCCGGACGCCACCAGCAGGTCGACGACCGTGGGCTCGTCGGCCAGGCGGACCTCACCCTTCGGTGCCTCGGCCAGGGCCGCTCGCAGCACCGACTCGTCGAGGTCACGCAGGTCGGCCCGGCCGAACAGCGCGGACGAGGCCAGGACGACCTGCTGCGTCGCGCGCTCGCCGTGCACCAGGTCCGTGAACTCCTGCGCGAGCCGCTTCTGCGCGGCCCGCTGGTGCGGCGCCTCGGCGGTCTGCTTCTCCAGCTCGTCCAGCTCCTCCCGCGAGAGGAACGTGAACAGGCGCAGGTAGTTCATCACCGTGGCGTCGTCGACGTTCACGAAGTACTGGTACCAGGAGTACGGCGAGGTCATCTCGGGGTCGAGCCACAGCTTCCCGCCACCGGTCGACTTCCCGAACTTCGCACCTTGTGCGTCGGTCACCAACGGGCAGGTCAGCGCGTGCACCTGCTTGCCCTCGACCCGGCGGACCAGGTCGACGCCGCTGACGATGTTGCCCCACTGGTCCGAGCCGCCGACCTGCAGCGAGGTGCCGTAGCGCCGGTTGAGCTCCAGGTAGTCGTTCGACTGCAGCAGCACGTAGCTGAACTCGGTGTACGACATGCCGTCGGTCTCGAGGCGCCGCTTCACCGTCTCACGGGACAACATCACGTTCATGGAGAAGTGCTTGCCGATGTCGCGCATGAACTCGAGCGCGCTGACCTGGGCCGTCCAGTTCAGGTTGTTCTCGACGACCGCGCCCGTGGGCGAGTCGTCGAACTCGACGAACCGCTCCAGCTGACCGCGGATCCGGTCGGCCCACTCGGCGATGGTGTCGAGCGGGTTCAGCGTGCGCTCACCGGTGTCGCGCGGGTCGCCGATCATGCCCGTCGCGCCACCTGCCAGCACGATCGGCCGGTGGCCCGCCATCTGGAAGCGCTTGAGCATCAGCAGCGGGACCAGGTTGCCGGCGTGCAGCGACGGCGCCGTCGGGTCGAACCCGCAATAGAGGGTGAGCGGGCCGGCGTCCAGGTCCTCCCGGAGTGCGTCGAGGTCGGTGGACGTCGCGACCAGGCCGCGCCAGGCAAGTTCGTCAAGGATGTGCTCGCTCACGTCCCTCATTGTCGCCTACCAGGTCGAACGGGTTTCTACCCGGTGCACACACGGGTAACCGGCGGTCATGACGGAGCCACGTGACGAGTTGCGACGGCCCACTGAGCGCATGCCGCGCGTGAACGAGCCGGTGGTGGAGGAGGTCGTCGAACGTGACGACACCTACCGCAGGGCACGGACGGTGCACGCTGTCTGTGCAGTGATCGATGTCGTGTGCTGGGCGTTCGCCATCGTGCTGTTCGTGCACATCTTCCTGGTGGTGGCGGACGCGAATGCCGGCAACGGGTTCTTCCAGTTCGTCGCGGGCTGGGCGGGCGGGATCACCCTCGGCCTGGACGGCCTCTTCACGCCGGAGAGCCCCAAGGTCGCCGTGCTGTTCAACGAAGGCCTCGCCGCGGTGCTGTGGCTGGCCATCGGCGCGTTGCTGACCAACCTGATCGTGCGGCTCGCACTGCCGGTCGAACATCGACGAGCCTGGTACCGCAGGACCGTCCGGCCCTAAGAGAATGGCGGGGTGGCCGAGTACGAGTTCGACGTCGCCCCGTCGTTCGCCGAGGACGATCGGGAGCGCGTGCTCCCGATCGTCCGACGCGTGAAGGAACTGGGCGTCAACGTCTTCTACGACGAGGACCAGGTCGTGGAGATGTGGGGGCTCGACCTGGTCGAGTACCTGGCGGACGTGTTCGGCAAGCGCGTCAGGTTCGTGCTCATGTTCGCCTCGCAGCACTACGTCGGCCACAAGTGGGCTCGGCACCAGCGCAAGTCCGCCCAGGCACGGGCACTGGAGCAGCAGAGCGAGTACGTGCTTCCGATCAAGCTCGACGACACCGACGTGCCAGGACTGCTGCCCACCACCGGCTTCCTCGACCTGCGCGTCCACACCCCCGAGGTGATCGCACAGGCCGTTGTGCAGAAGCTGGCGCAGCACCGTGCGTCGTTCACCCCTGCCACGCCGATCACGCCGAAGTCGGTGGCGGCGCTCGCCAGGGAGAAGCCGCGCGGGTGGGAGTACCTGCTGTACGTGACCGTTGTGTCGCAAGGGCTTGCGGAGCTGGAGTCGAAGTACTGGGAGCACTTCCTGCGGTACGCGCCGCGCAACGGCGACGTCGAGCACGGCAACGGGATCGACCTGATCCGCGACCGCAACGTGCTGCTGAGCGAGATCATCAAGGTCGCGGTCGAGTCGGTGTTCACCGCCGAGACGCAGGAGGCCGCGTTCGGCGCACAGGGTTCGCCGGGCGATCCGGATCGGATCGTGCACCTCGGCGAGCTGTTCGTGCGGACGTTCGACGAGATCCTGGAATGGGCGCGGCGGATCCACGGGACGAGCTACGCGCTGGAACCCGCGCGGGTGGCGGCCCGGCTGCAGGCGCGGTTCGCGGATCAGCAGCTGCGGGCGATGCACATGGTGGCGCAGGACCTGGGGCGAGTGGCGGACACGCTGGTCGAACGGCTGACCGCAGGAGAGCAGATCAACGTGACGGTGCCACTGGTGTTCGCGGTGGATCCGGAGCTGGAGGAGGAGTTCGTGGCGGCTACGAAGCGGCTGTCCCCCTGAACACCTCGCCCGTCACCTCCGCGCCCCGCTCCCGCGCCCAGTCGAGTGCACGAGCAAGCGAGTACTCGCCGGCGAGCGAGGCGGCAGCGGGAGTCTGCGTGCACCGCTGCCACTGACCGGCGTTCAGCACGAGGTACTCGACCTGCGGCAACGACTCCACGTCCACCTCCACCGCGGACACGTCGAGCACGCGCAGGTTCGGCAACGCCGGCAGCTCGACGCGCGCGCCGCCGCTGACCACGAGAGAGGTGAGGGTTTCGCACGCCGGGAGCTCGATCTCGGCGCCGGTCACCTCGATGCGTTCCAACGGCAGGTGTGCGAGATCGCCGAGGCGCACGGAGGTGCCGCGCACGATCGTCAGCTCGCGCAACGCGGTCAGCCGGGAGAGCAGACCGAAGTCGAGGTCGCCCGGCCCGAGGAGGACGAGCTGCTGGATGGTCTCCTGCAGCGAGGCCACGCCCTCCGGCCCGCGGTCGGCGACGTCGAAGCGGTCTGCGAGGTCGCCGTGGTCCGGCGCTTCCGACGACCCCGGCCAGTCCGCCAATGAGCCGGCGAGGTAGGTCAGCGGCACCTCGTCCGACACCTGGATCAGCTGGCCGGCCGTGCCGTTGGGACCGGGTGCGAGGTCGACGCACAGGAAGTCGCCGCAGTCGTTGGAGGCGATCGGCACCCATCGCGGATCGAACCGGACCATCCGCACGGCTCCGGGAGGGCCGACGTACTTCACCGGCCGATCCCAGTCCAGCGGATAGCGCTCGATGTCGGCCAGGTCGCTCCAGTACCCCAGGATCTCGTCGACCCGGAACAGCTGCGCGTCGCCGATCTCGTCGGCACCACGCGCATACAGCTCGTGCACCTCCGCGGGCAGCGACGCGCCGATCACGGCCTCCACCTCGGCCAACGACGAGGCTTTGTGCTCGTTCGGCTGGAAGCGCGGCTTCAGCACCACGGTGTAGGTCGGCGGGAGGTGGCCCGTGCTCGGGATGATGCCGCCGGCGACCAGGGCTTCGAACGTGCCGTCCGCCTCGATGCGCATCTCGAAGTCGACCGGCCCTTCCTCCGCGAGCGCGGGCAGCGTCGTCAGCTGGTGGAAGAAGCGCAGGTCCTGTTCGGATGGTCCGGACGTGAGCCGGACGCTGGAACTCCCGCCGCCGCAGGACGCCCGCAGCGTGAGGAAGTCGAAGCCCGGCTCGACGAAGTCGATGATCTCGCGCGCGAGCGCGGCGAACTCGTCCTGCATGTGATCCCCCAAAGATCCCCAGGGGTCACACCTTAGTGCGCCGCTTCCCACCGCGTTTGTACGTCGACACGGCCGGGGAGTCGATCCAGAACCGCCACGGCACGTCCATCGCCACGGCGACGCCCACCCGCGGGCCGGAGCGCACCTCGGTTACCGGATCGCCCGCGTACAGCCTGACGGGCGAGTCGGGTGAGGTCAGCTCGACGCCGTTCTGCGAGCGGTCCAGACCCAGGACCTTGCACAACCGCGCGGGGCCCTTCGCCAGTTCGGCGGCCGAGCGTGAAGCGGGACGGCGGGAGAACGCGATGTCCTCGCCATCAACCACTTCTCCCGCACGCAGCAGCACCGCGCCGGGCACGCCGTCGGTCAGCGTGACCACGTTGGCGCAGAAGTGCATGCCGTAGACGAAGTAGACGTAGAGGAAGCCCGCCGGGCCGAACATGACCTCGTTGCGCGGGGTCTTGCCGCGGTAGCAGTGGGAGGCCGGGTCGTCGCCGCCCCGGTACGCCTCCACCTCGACGATGCGCACGCGCACGTCGCCGGCTTCCAGATAGGAGCCCAGGAGGAGCCGGGACGCATCGACCGGGTCGATGGCCAGCTCCTCCCTGGTCAGCAGCCTAGAACTCACGTGCCGCCGAAGCCTTGGCCACCAACGCGTCCAGCTGCTCGCGGACGCGTTCCGGAGCCGTGCCGCCGTGGGCGTTGCGAGAGGCGATCGAGCCCTCGACGGTCAGCACCGAGCGGACCTCGGGGGTCAGTTCGGGTGAGATGGCGAGGAACTCCTCGTCGGTCAGGTCTTCGAGGCCCACGCCACGGGACTCCGCGGCACGGACGCACGCACCGGCGGCCTCGTGTGCCACGCGGAACGGAACTCCTTGGCGCACAAGCCATTCCGCGATGTCGGTCGCGAGGGTGAAGCCTGCCGGAGCCAGCGAGGCCATCCGAGCGACGTCGAACTTCAGCGTCGCCACCATGCCCGCGAAGGCAGGCAGCAGAAGCTCCAGCTGCTCGACCGAGTCGAACAGCGGCTCCTTGTCCTCCTGCAGGTCGCGGTTGTAGGCCAGCGGCTGGGCCTTCAACGTGGCCAGCAGACCCGCGAGGTTGCCGATCAGGCGACCGGACTTGCCGCGCGCGAGCTCCGCGACGTCCGGGTTCTTCTTCTGCGGCATGATCGAGCTGCCGGTCGACCAGGCGTCGTCGAGGACGGCGAACCGGAACTCGGCGGTCGTCCAGATGATGACCTCTTCTGCGACGCGCGAGAGGTTCACGCTGATCATGGCCAGCACGAACGCGATCTCGGCGGCGAAGTCACGCGATGCGGTGCCGTCGATGGAGTTCTCGACCGGGGCGTAGAAGCCGAGGTCGGCGGCGACCTTCGCGGGGTCCAGGCCCAAGGACGACCCGGCCAGGGCGCCAGAGCCGTACGGGGAGAACGCGGCGCGCTTGTCCCAGTCGTGCAGGCGGTCGACGTCGCGCAGCAGCGAGTGCGCGTGGGCCAGCAGGTGGTGCGAGAGCAGAACGGGCTGCGCGGACTGCAGGTGCGTGCGGCCCGGCATCACGGCACCGAAGTGCGTCTCGGACTGCGCGGCCAGTGCGTCGACCACGTCCAGGACACCGGCGGCGACCCGGCGGGCGGCGTCGCGCAGCCACATGCGGAACAGGGTGGCGACCTGGTCGTTGCGGGAGCGGCCCGCGCGGAGCTTGCCGCCCAGCTCGACACCGGCGCGGTCGATCAGGCCGCGTTCCAACGCCGTGTGGACGTCCTCGTCCTCCAGAACCGGAGTGAACGCGCCGGACTCGACGTCGGCGAGCAGCTCGTCCAGGGCCTTCTGCATGCCGGCCAGCTCTTCGTCCGACAACAGGCCTGCCGCGTGCAGCACACGGGCGTGCGCGCGCGAGCCGGCGATGTCGTACGGCGCCAGACGCCAGTCGAAATGCGTCGACAGCGACAGGCGGGCCATCGCCTCGGCCGGCCCCGACTCGAACCGGCCACCCCACAAGGAACTCATTGCACGCAACTTTCAGCTAGCGAAGTCGTAGAGAGATTCTTCCGAACGGGCTACGAGGCCGACCACGCGCCCCTCGTACAGAGCGATGTCGACCTCGCCGGAACCCGAGGACAAGGCCATCCGCGCCACCCGGACCGCGACCGAGCCCAGGCTGGACCTGACCACGCCGGCCCGGAAGTTGAGCTCGCGGACGGCCTCGGCGACCGAGACCGTCTCGCCGTCCACCGCCACGGGCACACCGGCGTCGAACGTCAGGACGGCGTGCACGGGATCATTCATCGACGGAACCGGTGGACAGCGCCGCGATCTGCTCGGCCAGCTCGGCGCCGGTCATCGGTTCGCGGGCCACGACCAGGATCGTGTCGTCACCCGCGATCGTGCCGACGACCTCGTGCAGCGCCGCGCGGTCCAGCGCCGAGGCCAGGAACTGCGCGGCACCAGGAGGAGTCCGCAGCACCGCCAGGTTCGCGGACGAGTCGGTGGAGACCAGCAGCTCACCCAGAACTCGGGCGAGCCTCGTGGTGCCGCCCTGCACGCCGCGCACCGGGCTGCCGTCCTCGGGAATGACGTAGATCGGCGCACCGCCGTCGGGGCCGCGCAGCTTGACCGCGCCGAGCTCGTCCAGGTCGCGCGACAACGTGGCCTGGGTGACCTCGATGCCTTCCGCGGCGAGGAGTTTCGCGAGCTCGGACTGGCTGCGGATGACGAGCTGGCTGACCATCTCGACGATGCGGCCCTGGCGTGCGGTGCGGGTCATGACGACTGCTCCAGCAACCACACGAGCAGGGCTTTCTGGGCGTGCAGGCGGTTCTCGGCCTCCTGCCACACCAGTGACTGCGGGCCGTCGAGCACGTCGTCGGTGATCTCCCAGCCGCGGTGCGCGGGCAGGCAGTGCAGCACCGTCGAGTCCGGCTTTCCGGTCGCCGCAAGGAGAGCGGCGTTCACCTGGTACGGGCGGAAGGGGCCGACGCGGTCCTTGCCGTCGTTCTCCTGGCCCATCGACGTCCACGTGTCGGTGACCAGCACGTCCGAACCGTCAACCGAGGCAAGGGGATCGCTGATCAACGCCACCGAGCCACCGGTCTCGGCGGCGCGCTTCTTGGCGTCCTCCAGGAACTGCGGGTTCGGCACGAAGCCGGCGGGTGCGCCGATGCGGATGTGCATGCCCGCCGTGGCGCCGCCGAGCAGCAGCGAGTGCGACATGTTGTTGGCGCCGTCGCCCAGGTACGTCAGCGTGAGGCCGGCCAGCTTGCCGTAACGACGGCGAATCGTCTGCAGGTCGGCGAGAACCTGGCACGGGTGGAACTCGTCGGTCAGCGCGTTGACCACGGGAATCCGCGAAACGCTCGCCATCGCTTCCATGCGTGCCTGGGCGAACGTCCGCCACACCACGGCGTCGACGTACCCGGACAGGATCCGCGAGGTGTCCTCGATCGTCTCCTCGCGGCCCAGCTGCATCGAGCGGCCGTCGATGATCACCGGGTTGCCGCCGAGCTGCGCGATGCCGACCTCGAAGGACAGCCGGGTTCGCGTCGAGTTCTTCTCGAAGATCACCGCGACGGACTTGGGGCCCGCCAACGGCTTCGCGGTGAACCGGTCCGCCTTGTACGTGTCCGCGAGGTCGAGGACGGCCGCCTGCTCTTCGGTCGTCAGGTCGTCGTCGCGGAGGAAGTGCCTCGGGCTCACGCCTGCTCCTCGAAGAAAGTGGGCAGCGCGGCCACGAACGACAGCGCGTCGGACTGGTCCAGCACCAGCGGCGGTGCCAGGCGGATGACGTCGGGCTGGATGGGGTTGATCAGGTAGCCGGCCTGCTGCGCGACCGCCGCGGCCTTCGCCGAGACCGCCTCGCGCAGCGTGATGCCGAGCAGCAACCCGGCTCCCCTCACTCCCGAGATCATCGGGTGGTGCAGCGCCTCCACACCGGCCGCGATCTCCTTGCCCACGGACGAGGCGTGCTCCAGCAGGCCTTCCGCGGCGATCGTGTCGAGCACCGCGAGGGCGGCCGCGCAGCACACGGGGTTGCCACCGAACGTCGTGCCGTGGTGGCCGGGCTGGAACAGGTCGGCCGCCGCGCCGAACCCGATCGTCGCGCCGAGCGGCAGACCGCCGCCGATGCCCTTGGCCAGCGTCATCACGTCCGGCACGATCCCGGCCTGCTGGAACGCGAACCACGTCCCGAGGCGGCCGATGCCGGTCTGCACCTCGTCCAGGATCAGCAACGCGCCGTGCTCGGACGTGATCCGGCGGGCCTCCTGCAGGTAGCCCTCTGGCGGAACGACAACGCCCTGCTCGCCCTGGATCGGCTCGACGATGAACGCCGCCGTGTCGTCGTCGATCGCGGCCTCGAGAGCAGCCACGTCACCGAACGGGATGTGCGAAACACCTGGCACCAACGGCTCGAACGGCGTGCGCTTGCCGGGCTGGCCCGTCAGCGTCAGCGCGCCCATCGTGCGGCCGTGGAAGCCGCCGGTGCAGGCGACGATCTTCGTGCGGCCGGTGCGGCGCGACATCTTGAGCGCCGCTTCGTTGGCCTCTGCGCCGGAGTTGCAGAAGAAGACCTTGCCCTGGACACCGCTCAGGTCCAGCAGTCGTTCGGCCAACGCCAGCGCGGGCTCGTTCACGTACAGGTTCGAGGTGTGGCCCAGCTTGGAGATCTGGGTGGTCACGGCCTCGACGATCTTCGGGTGCGCGTGGCCGAGGGCGTTGACCGCGATGCCGGTCAGCAGGTCCAGGTAGCGCTTGCCGTCGGTGTCCCAGACGTAAGCGCCCTCACCTCGTTCCAGAGCCAGCTGAGGGGTGCCGTAGTTGTCCATCATGGACTGTTGCCACCGGTTGGTCACTTGTCCCCCAAGACCATGGTTCCGACACCTTCAGTGGTGAAGACTTCGAGCAACACGGAATGCGCCAGCCTGCCGTCGATCACGTGCGCCTGCGGGACCCCGCCGCGCACCGCCCGCAGGCAGGCCTCCATCTTCGGCACCATGCCGCTTTCCAGGTCCGGCAGCATCTTCTCGAGATCCGAGGCGCGCACCTGGTTCAGCAGCGACGACTTGTCCGGCCAGTTCGCGTACAGGCCTTCAACGTCCGTCAGCACAACGAGCTTTTCTGCTCCGAGAGCAACCGCGAGAGCGCCGGCAGCCGTGTCCGCGTTCACGTTGTGCGGCACGCCGTGGATGTCCGGCGCGACCGACGACACGACCGGGATGCGGCCCGCACGCACGATGTCGAGCACCGCGTCCGGGTTGACCTCGGTGATGTCGCCGACGAGACCGATGTCGACCTCTTCGCCGTCGACGATCGCGCCGCGACGCGTGGCCGTGAACAGGTGCGCGTCCTCGCCGGAAATGCCTACGGCGTAAGGACCGTGCTGGTTGATCAGGCCGACGAGCTCACGTCCGACCTGGCCGACCAGGACCATCCGGACGACGTCCATCGCCTCGGGGGTCGTGACGCGCAAGCCGCCGCGGAACTCGCTGTGGATGCCGAGCTTGTCCAGCATCGACTTGATCTGCGGGCCGCCGCCGTGCACGACGACCGGGCGCAGGCCGCACAGCCGCAGGAACACCATGTCCTCGGCGAACGCCTTCTTCAGCTCGTCGTCGACCATGGCGTTGCCGCCGTACTTGACGACGACGATCGCGCCGCGGAAACGTTGCAACCACGGCAGGGCCTCGACGAGGACTGCCGCCTTCTCTTGTGCGTTCATGAGGAGTAAGCGCTGTTCTCTTCGACGTAGTCGTGGGACAGGTCCGTGGTGAGCACCGTGGCTTCGGCGTCGCCGACGTTGAGGTCGATGACGATCTCGACGTCACGGCCCGACAGGTCGGCCTCGCTGCGGTCGCGGTCGCGGGTCCCGTTGCGGTAGAGCGACACTCCGTTGATCAGGATCTGCAGCACGTCCGGGTCGATCTCGGCGTCGGCGCGGCCCAGTGCCATCGCGATGCGGCCCCAGTTCGGGTCGCTGCCGAACAGCGCGGTCTTCACCAGGTTGTCCTCGGCGACCGTCCGTCCGATGTGGACCGCCTCGGCTTCGGTGGCGGCCTGCTTGACGGTGATGCTGATTTCCTTCGTCACACCCTCGGCGTCGCCCTGGAGCTGCTTGACCAGGTCTGCGGCGACCTCGGTCAGCAACGCGGTGAAGTCCTCGAACGTCGGCTCGACACCCGAAGCACCCGAAGCCAGAACCAGCACCGTGTCGTTCGTGGACGTGCCGCCGTCGACGTCCAGCCGGTCGAACGTGCGGCCCGTGGCGAGGCGCAACGCCTTGTCCAACGAGTCGCCGGAGATCTTGGCGTCGGTCGTGATCACCGACAGCATCGTGGCCATGTTCGGGGCGAGCATGCCCGCGCCCTTCACGAACCCGCCGACCGACCAACCCTGCTCGGACGCCTTCCACGACTGCTTGGGACGGCTGTCCGTGGTCATCACGCCGGTGGCGGCGTTGAGACCGGCCTGGTCCGTCGAGTCCAGCTCCTTCGCGACGTTCTCCACGCCGGTCAGGATCTTGTCCATCGGCAGGCGCTCGCCGATCAGGCCGGTGGAGCACACCGCGACGTCGACCGCGCCGGTGCCGAGCACCTCGGCGACCTTCTCGGCGGTGGCGTGCGTGTCCTGGAAACCCTCGGGGCCGGTGCACGCGTTTGCACCACCGGAGTTGAGCACGACCGCGGTGAGACGTCGCGACCCGATCACCTGCTGCGACCACAACACCGGCGCGGCCTTCACCTTGTTGGTGGTGAAGACACCCGCGGCGGAGTCAGAAGGCCCGTCGTTCACGACGAGCGTGAGATCCAGCGCGCCGGATTCCTTGATCCCGGCGGCGATCCCGGCGGCCCGGAAGCCCTGAGGTCCGGTGACGCCCTTGTTGCGGTTCACGGAGCGACTCCAACGGTCGAGAGGCCGGTCGTTTCCGGCAGGCCGAGAGCGAGGTTCATGCACTGGACGGCGGCACCCGCGGTGCCCTTGGCCAGGTTGTCGACGGCGGCCACGACCACGAGCCGGTTCAGGTCCTCGTCGACGGTGACTTGCATCTGGACGGCGTTCGAACCGAGAACGGCGTTCGTCGTCGGCCAGAAACCTTCGGGCAGAACGTGCACGAACGGCTCGTTCGCGTACGCCTTCTCGTAGGCCTCGCGAACGTTTGCGCCCTCTTTGAGCTGGGCCGTGCAGGTCGCGAGGATGCCGCGCGACATCGGAGCGAGCACCGGCGTGAAGCTGACCTTGATCGGACGGCCCGCGGCGGCGCTCAGGTTCTGGGTGATCTCGGGCGTGTGGCGGTGGGCGCCACCGACGCCGTACGCGCTCGCCGAGCCCATGACCTCGGAGCCCAGCAGGTTCGGCTTGAGCGACTTGCCGGCGCCGGACGTGCCCGACACGGCGACGATGACGACCTCGTCCTCGATGAGGTCGACGGCCGGTGCGAGCGCCAGGGAAGAGACCGTCGGGTAGCAGCCGGGGACAGCGACTCGGCGCGCGTTGACGAGCTTCTCCCGCTGGTCGGGAAGCTCCGGCAACCCGTACGGCCAGGAGCCCGCGTGCTCGCCGCCGTACCACCGCGTCCAGTCGTCGGCGCTGGTCAACCGGTGGTCGGCACCGCAGTCGATCACCACGGTGTCGTCGCCGAGTTGCCCGGCCAGCTCGGCCGAGTGACCGTGAGGAAGTGCGAGGAACACCACGTCGTGCCCCTTGAGGGTCTCGACTGTGGTGTCTTGGAGCTGTCGGTCCGCGAGCGGCAGGAGGTGCGGCTGGTGCTGGAGCAGCTTGTCGCCGGCGCTGCTGTTCGCGGTCAGCGCGCCGATCTCGACGTCCGGATGAGCCAGTAGCAGGCGGAGCAGCTCGCCACCCGCGTACCCGCTGGCGCCCGCGACCGCGATCCTCACTGTCATACGCATGATTATGCACGGTCATGCAAACTCACTCAACTGGAATGCGCACGCGGGGCGCTTTCGTACTCTCCTGGCGCACGCGGGGACCCCGCGTACCGCGAAGTGGCCACATGGCTATGCAGGCCGGGCCAGGTGGCGCTGGGTGGCCGGGCGGGAGCGGGCCAAGATGATCGGCGTGAACGTGAAGGTGCGTGACGGGCTGTGGGCGGTCGGTGCCCTCCTGTTGGCGCTGGTGACGCTCGTGGCGCCGCTCGGCAGGCCGGTGCACTGGTGGCTGATCGTGGCGTCCGCGGTGTGGGCCGCCGCGCTGGTGCCGATCAGCGCGCGCTGGCCGCGGTGGGCGATCGTGCTCACAGCGCCGTTGAACGCGGTCAACAACCTGCTCGCGATCGCGCCGACGTCGCTGGTGATCTTCCGGGCCGCGCGGTCCGTGCGCACGCAGGTGCAGGTGTGGCTGTTGATCGGCGTCACGGCGCTGCTGCAGGCGGGGTTCGGCGGCCTGCACGCGTGGCAGGCCGGGGACAACATCACCGAGTACGTGCTCGGCACCGGGTTCACCGTGGTGTTCCTGCTGATCTTCCCCGCGGTGGCCGGTGGGCTCGTCGGGCGGCGCAAGCCGTTGACGCAGGTGCTGATGGAGCGCAACGACTACTTGGAACACGCGCGTGTGTTGACCGCGAGCACGGCGCGTTCTGACACGCGCGCGCACATCGCGAGCGAGATGCACGACATGCTCAGCCACCGGCTCCGCCAGTTGACCGCGCACGCGTCCGCGTTGGAGGAGTCGGCCGCGGTCGAGGCTCCTGAGCTGCGCGAACAGGTCGAGTTGATCCGCAAGACGTCCGCCGTCGCGATGGACGAGCTCCACGAGATCCTCGGCGTGCTCGGCAGCATCGAGGCCGATGAGGACGCCGGTACGCGCACGGACGTCGAACGGCTCGTGGCTGCTTCGGTCAGCGCGGGCATCTCGGTGTCGTTGGAGTGGTCCGGTTCCGATCTGACCGATGCCGACGCACGGCTAAGACGAGCGGTGCACCGGGTCGTGCGCGAAGCACTCACGAACGTGCACAAGCACGCGCCGTCAGCACTCACGCGCGTGTCAGTGGACGTCAGCGAACGCGTGCGCATCGAAGTGGTCAACGGTCCGAGCGGCGAACCACGCGGTGCCGGTACCCGGCGCGGACTCATCGGGCTGGAGGAACGGGTCGGGTTGATCGGCGGCACGTTCGGCGCCGGACCTGTGCAGAGCGGCTTCCGGGTGGTGTCCGATCTGCCGTTGCACCCGGTGGTGCTGGAGGAGGCGGGCGCGGCCGGTGCCGTGGCGGAGGCGCCGCCGCCGATCGCCGCCGAGATCCTGACGGTGCCGCGCGTGGTCGGCGGCGGGTGCCTCGCGGCGCTGTCCGTCGTGCCGGCGCTCGGCACGGCGTTCGTGCTGCTGATCGTCGCGATCTTCAGCAAGCCCGAGATGAGCAGGCAGGAGTTCGACGCGTTCCAGGTGTCGGTGGCGCACGAGGAGGAGGTCACCGAGACGTTCGGGTTCGGTGTGCCGTCGGACAACGCCGGATGCCTCCGCTACCACGTGCGCGACTCGTCCGATCGCGACTTCGAGCTGTGCTTCGACAAGCAGAGCCGGCTGACCTCGAAGAAGGAGCTGGCCCGATGAGGTTCGCCTGGCCCGTCCTCGCCTTCCTGGTCGGCCTGGTGCCGTTGATCGCCCCGCTGGCACCGGTGCCGCACCCGGCGCTGACCGTCGCGTCCGCCGTGTGGATCGCGGCACTCGTGTGGCTGGCGCCGCGCAAGCCGGAGTGGACGCTGCTGCTCACCGCTCCCCTCTTCGCCGTCAACAACCTCTGGGCGATGGCCACCACCGCGTTCGTGGTGTTCGCCGCGTCCCGGCGCATCCCGCGGCTGGGCCGGTTGTGGGCACTGCTCGGGGCGGCGTCGGTGCTGCAGACCGCGTTCAGCCTCTTCCTGGTCCACGACGGCACGCCGGCCTGGGAGAGCCTGCTCGGAGGGGTCGTCGGCTCGGTGTTCTTCGTGATCTTCCCCGCGGTGTCCGGCATGCTGCTGGGCCGCCGCAGGCCCATGGTCCGCCTCCTGCAGGAACGCAACGAGTACCTGGAGCGCGCACGGGCGTTGACCGCCGCGTCGGCTCGTTCGGAGGAGCGCGCACACATCGCGGGCGAGATGCACGACATGCTCGGGCACCGGCTCAGCCTGATCTCCATCCACGCGGGCGCTCTCGAACTGGCGACCGTGCGGAAGTCACCGCAGCTGCACGACCAAGCCGAACTGATCCGCACCACGTCGTCACTGGCGATGGCCGAGCTGCGCGAGATCCTCGGCGTGCTGCGGACGAACCCCGAACCGGAGTCGCTCGACGAGGACACCGGCACCCGCTCGGACATCGCTCAGCTCGTCCAAGGCAGGGCCGCGCTCGACTGGTCGGGCGACGACCTGCACGGCGCCGACCCCCGCACGCGCCGCGCGGTGCATCGGGTCGTGCGCGAGGCGTTGACCAACGTCGGCAAACACGCCCCCGGCGCCCGCACTCGAGTGCAGGTCGCGGTCCAGGGCGGCCGGGCGAAGATCCAGGTGCTGAACGCGCCGTCCTCCGCCGCGCCGGGCAAGGGCGCACGGCGCGGCCTGATCGGTCTCGAGGAACGCGTCGGCCTGCTCGGCGGGTCGTTCAGCGCGGGGCCGCCCGCCGAGGGCGGGTTCCGGGTGGCGGCGGACGTGCCGCTGCGCCCGGCGGCCCAGGCCGTGGCCGAGACCAGAGAGGTGCCGCCGCCGCTCAAAGCCGAGGTCCTGACCGTGCCGCGGGTCGTGGGCGGCGGATGCCTGGGGCTGCTGGCGTTGGTGCCGATCAGCGGGGCGATGATCGTGCTGCTGCTGTTCGCGCTGCTCAACCCGACCCAGATGAACGCGCCGTACTTCGACTCGCTGAAGGTGGGCGTCACGTCCGAGGAAGAGATCATGGGCCAGTACGGAGTCGGCCAGCTCGGCGTGGACGGGTGCTCGCGGTACCGCACCTCGCACAACGCCGAGCTCTACTACAAGCTCTGCTACCGCGACGGCAAGCTGCATACGAAGGAGCAGGAGGGGCCGTAGGGTGGCCCGCGTGATCCGAGTCCTCATCGCCGACGACGAGACGTTGATGCGTGCTGGGATCCGGCTGATCCTGGAGAACGACCCGGAGATCACCGTCGTGGCCGAGGCGAGCGACGGCAGGCAGGCCGTCGAGCTCACCCTCAAGCACTCGGTCGACGTGGCGTTGCTCGACATCCGCATGCCCGGCGGCGACGGGCTGAAGGCCGCCGAGCAGATCGCCAAAGACACCAACGTCGTCATGCTCACGACGTTCGGCGAGGACTCCTACGTGGCACAGGCGATGAAGGTCGGCGCCACGGGCTTCCTGCTCAAGGACACCCCACCGCAGGAGCTGATCAACGCCGTCCGCAAGGCGGCCAACGGCGAACCGATCCTCGCCCCGCAGATCACCAAGCGGCTGATCGAACGCCACCTCGCCGCGCCGGACAGCGGATCCGAGGCGCGCAAGAAGATCGACACCCTCACCGACACCGAGCGCAACGTGCTCAAACTCGTCGGCGAGGGGTTGTCGAACACCGAGATCGGCGAGCAGCTCTACATGGCGACCGGCACGGTGAAGGCGCACATCAGCCGGATCCTGCCCAAGCTGGAGTGCGCCAACCGCGTGCAGGCCGCCATCGTGGCCCACGACGCCGGACTCACCCGGTCGTGATCACTGCGTCGTGAAGCGGTCCAGGGCGCGGATCTTGTTGGTGGCGTCCAAAGCCGCGACCTTGTAGGCCTCCGACAGCGTCGGATAGTTGAACACCGTGTCGACCAGGTAGTCGACCGTGCCACCACACCCCATCACGGCCTGCCCGATGTGCACCAAGTCGGTCGCACCCGTGCCGAACACGTGCACACCGAGGATCTTGCGGTCCACAGTGGACACCAGCAGCTTCAGCATGCCGTACGCGTCACCGACGATCTGGCCGCGCGCGAGCTCGCGGTACCGGGAGATGCCTACCTCGTAAGGAATCGCGGACGAGGTGAGCTCGGTCTCCGTCGCGCCGCAGTACGAGATCTCCGGGATCGTGTAGATGCCGATGGGCTGCAACGCGGTCAGATCGTGCACCGGCTCGCCGAACGCGTGGTAGGCCGCGAGGCGGCCCTGGTCCATCGACGTCGCGGCCAGCGCCGGGAAGCCGATCACGTCACCGACGGCGTAGATGTGCTCGACCGGCGTGCGGTAGTGCTCGTCGACCGAGAGACGGCCGCGGTTGTCGGCCTCGATACCCGCGTTCGCCAGGTCCAGCTTGTCCGTGGTGCCCTGGCGACCGGCCGAGTACATGACGGCGGCGGCCGGGATCCGCTTGCCGGAGGCGAGCTGCGTGACCGTGCCACCGTCGGACACCTGGACGTTCACGACCTTCTCACCGAAGCGGAACGTGACGGCCTGGTCGCGCAGGTGGAACTTCAGCGACTCCACGATCTCCGGGTCGCAGAAGTCCAGCATCTTCTCGCGCTGCTCGACGACGGTGACCCGGCAGCCGAGAGCGGCGAACATCGACGCGTACTCGATGCCGATCACGCCCGCGCCGACGACGACCAGCGAGGCCGGGATCTCCGTCAGCGCGAAGACCTCGTCGGAGTCGAGGATCCGCTCCTCGTCGAAGTCGACCACGGAGGGACGCGCGGGCGTCGTGCCCGTCGCGATCACGATGAACTCGCCGGAGATCGTCGTGCGGTCGCCGCGATGACTTCCTTCCACCGCAATGGTGTGCGGGTCGACGAAGCGCCCGAAGCCATTCAGCAAATCGATACCGTTGCGGTGCAGCTGCGCGCGCACGACCTGGACCTCGCGGCCGATCACGTGCTGTGTGCGCGCCATCAGGTCGGTGATCGTGATGTCCTGCTTGACGCGGTAGCTGGCGCCGTACAGCTCGCGCTGGCTCATCCCCGTCAGGTACATCACGGCTTCACGCAACGTCTTCGAGGGGATCGTCCCCGTGTTCGCGCAGACGCCGCCGACCATCTCCTGCTTGTCGATGATGGCCACGCGCTTGCCCAGTTTCGCACCCGCGATCGCGGCCTTCTGACCTCCAGGGCCAGAGCCGATAACGATCAGGTCGTAGTCGTACGACGTCATGGTCGTCAGCCTACTAAGACGGATCCGATTCCACCCCTGAACGAAATATGAACCCGCTGAGCGGAATGGTCGTTCGTTGGGCCATGACCGAACTACGCACCTTCCGTTTGCCCGAGATCGTCACCGGCTCGGACGACGACGTCGAGCTCGGCCGCCAGCTCATCGAGGCGTGGCAGGCCGACGGGATTCTGCAGATCGCGACGGACGCGGTGCAGGACCGAACCACCGAAGAAGCCATGGAGGCCAGCAGAAGGTTCTTCCACGGCTTAACGCTCGAAGAGAAGTCGCGCCTGGTCAGCGACCTGACCTACGCCGGTTACATCGCGTCCGGCGAAGAGGTCACCGACGGCATCGCGGACTACTCCGAGATCTTCACCGTCTGCAAGGACGTCCCGCTCGACGACTCGCGGGTCGTCGACCAGTGGCCGTGTCACGGGCCTGTTCCGTGGCCGGACAACCTCTACCGCGACGCCATGCAGGACTTCATGGCCATGCTCGGCGAGTCCGGCGAGAAGATCCTCAAGCTCACCGCGCTGGGCTTCGGGCTCGACATCGACACCTTCACCAGGCTGACCGCGGACGGCTGGCACCACATGCGGGTGCTCAGGTTCCCGACCAAGTCCGAGACGGTCGACCGCGGCATCGGCGCTCACACCGACTACGGGATGCTCGTCCTCGCCGCACAGGACGACGTCGGCGGCCTCTACGTCCGTCCGCCGATCGAGGGCGAGGAGCGGCCGCGCAACTGGCTGCCGGACGAGTCGGCGGCGGGCTGTTTCCAGGACGCGGAGGGCTGGAACTTCGTCGAGCCCGTCCAGCACGTCTTCACCGTGTTCCCCGGCGACATCCTGCAGTTCCTGACGGGCGGCCGACTGCTCTCCACCCCGCACAAGGTGCTGCTGAACAACCGCGAACGCTTCACCATGGCGTACTTCCACGAGCCCAACTTCGAAGCCGTGGTGCGGCCTCTCGACGACCCGCACGGCGAGGACGTCATCCACTA
>JAVXWK010000326.1:0-2962 GCA_032230575.1 Pseudonocardiales bacterium
CGACGGTGATCCGCATGTCCAGCACCTTGAACATGAGCTTCGCTGCGGCGATCACCGGGGGATATACGCGATCCGACATGCTTCCGAACGGTAGCCGGAAAGACTACTGACCGGTAGCGGCCCTTTCGTTGTCTCGCATGACCCTCGGCACACCCGCCAGATCCTCGTCGTTGCACAGCAGCTTGAGGTCGTAGTACGGGTTGCCCTTGGTGTCGTCGTAGTCGAGATGAACTGCGATGACGTCCACGGGCTCGCCCAGCCAGTCCTGCGTCTGCCGCAGCCAGGCTGCGGCACGTTCGAGGGCAGTGGGCAGATCATCGTCTCGGAATTCGACCGGCCGGTAGGGAACACCCTGGACGCCGTCCCGGTTGTTCGTCGGCAAGGGCAGGTCGACGGCCACCCCGGATTCGCTGAGATCGAGTTGGATCGTTTCCTCACTCACTGTAGAAGAGTCCCCCACCCTCACCAGCCCTGCAAGCCCGAATCTGGGTGGCGTCCTACCTGCGGTCCGCTGCGGAGAGGCGGCATACCAGCGCCGGAGTGCTACCCGGTGTGAGTGTTGTCTCGCGCAGGTCGGCTCACGTGGAGCGCTTCAGGAACGCGATGTCGCGCTTCACCTTGGTGATCCGGTCGTGGGTGGGCATGAACATGCGGGACAGAGCCGCTTGGAGCTGCTCCAGTTCCTTGATCGCGCCTTCGACGTCACCGGTCTTGTAGCGCAGGTTGGCCAGCAGTTGCCTGGTCTCCAACGTGTCGGCGTGCTCGGCTCCGAGCACACGAACCTGGTCGCGCAGCAAGGGCTCGCAGGCGCGGATGGCCTTGGTGAGCTGTGCTGCGGTGCCGAGCACCCTCACCAGGTTCAGACGGACGACGAAGGTCTGACGATGGTCGGCACCGGCGACTTCCGCGTAGTCGTCGGCGAGAGCCTTGAGCTCGGCGATCGCTCGCCGGAATTCGCCGGCGTGTGCCCTCGCGCCGGCCAGGTTGTCCCTCGTGCTGAGCGTGTCCGGGTGCCGGGCGCCCAGCACCCGGCGCTGGTCCTCGGCGAGCAGCTCGTACTCGCGGACCGCGGCGGGCAGGTCGCCTGCCATGGCGAGGTTCACCGCGAGGTTGTTCCGGGTGGAAAACGTGTCGGGGTGGTCGGCGCCGAGCGCGGCTCGCTGGTCGGTCACGAGTCCCTCCTGTTCTCGAGCAGCGGCGAGAGGATCGCCCGGGTTCTGCCGACGCCTCCCATGCCTCGGAACACCGTGAGACCGGACGAAACGGGCGCCGGACGGTCCTGGTAGCAGTCGGCCTGGCGGGGGACGACACCCACGTGCACGGGCCAGGAAACGTCCGGTGACGTGCGGATATACACACCGCCGCGCACGGTGTTGATCTGGGTGACAGGTCCGTGGACCGTGCCGGAGATCGACGAGTGCGCCTTGGCGGACATCCCCGCCATTTTACCCGTCCGAAAACTCCCTCGCGTCCGGCCGTCGCGGGAGCAACCATTCCTTCTATGTACGACATCCGTTTCGCCGAACCTGGCGACCTCGGCGCCACGATGGCGCTCCTGGTCCGGCTCCAGGCCGACTCAGCGCACCACATCGGCTACCTCGGTGAGACAGTCGAAGAGCTCCGCGCGGAGCTCGGCGAGTTCGAGCCCAGCTGGGCCGACTGCACGGTGGTGGCCGTCGACGCCGACGACAACATCAGCGGCATGCTCAGCGTGGAGATCGATGCCGAACTGGGTCGCGCGTGGCTGCACGGGCCGTTCGTCGACGTGCCGGTCAACCACCCGGCGGGCAGCCGCATCTGGGACCAGACCGCCGACGCGATGTTCCGGCGCGCCGCCGAGCTCCTCACCGGCATCACCGATCTCGAGTTGTACGGGCACACCGCCCATCGACGACTGGCGGCGTTCGCCGAACGGCACGGCTTCTCGGCCGGCAAGGCGAGCGCCATCCACGTACTGGACAACGGGGAGCTGCGCACGTTGTTGCTGAGGGACGCGAAGTGCCCCAGCGAACGTGAGATGCGTGTGCTTCCCACCGACAAGCACGTGCACGAAGCCGTGGCCGTGCTGCACGAGCGATGTTTCCCGCGGACCTACCTGTCCGGCAAACAGCTCGTCGAATCCAAACCGGACGCCCGCACCGTCGTCGTCGCGATGGACGGTGAACGCGTCATCGGGTACGCGGCGGGCAAGGCCCAGCCAGAGGAGTACTACATCGACTTCGTGGCCGTGGAACCCGATGTTCGCGGTCAGGGTGTCGGTGCGGCTCTCGTCACCGAGCTGTTGTGGAAGCTCGCGGCCGAGCACGGGGCTCGGCCGCAAGCTGCCGCGTCGATCTACTCCGGCAACGAGTCGTCGCAGAACATGTTCGCCCGCCTAGGCTTCCGACTTCACATCGAGCTCGTCGCGTACCGGCACCCGGCGTGAGTGCCAGCCCAAAGAATGACGTAATGACAGCAATCCACCCACCAGCAAGGTGACCGCCACCCCCAGGGGCGTGTTCCACCAGCCGGTCAACGACTTCAGCTCAGCAGTGGCCTTGCCGAAGTTGATCTGAGGCGTGCTGCCGGCGAACTTGACCCCGAGAATCACGAACCCGACGACCAGCACCGTCGTCACGAACGCGATGATCGCGTCCACCTGCGTGACGCGCTTGAAGATGAGGCCGAGGAGGAAGGCCCCGAGCAGCGCGCCGTAGGTGTAGCCGGCGATGCCGAGCGCCTGCACCACGATCGGGTCGGCCGTGGTCTTGTTCGAGGAGGCGAACAGGCCCGCGCAGACGATCAGCAGGCCCGCCCACACCAGGGTCCAGATCCGGCCGTGGCGCAGGCGTTCGTCGTCGGTCATCGGGGTCTTGCGGACACGTTCGTAGACGTCCGTGACCGTCGAGGAAGCCAAGGCGCCCAACGACGACGAGAGCGCAGCCGCGAGGATGCCGGCGATGACGAAGCCGGACAGGCCCGA
>JAVXWK010000332.1:0-3909 GCA_032230575.1 Pseudonocardiales bacterium
GTCAACGCCCTGCTGTTCCCCTATCTCAACGACGCGGTGAAGATGCTGCAGGCGCACTACGCCACCGTCGAGGACATCGACGACGCGATGAAGGTCGGCTGCGGATATCCCCTCGGCCCGTTCGACCTGCTCGACGTCGTGGGGCTCGACGTGGCGCATGCGATCCAGCGCACGCTCTACCTCGAGTTCCGCGAGCCCGGCTTCGCGCCCGCCCCGCTGCTCGACCAGCTCGTCACGGCCGGCTACCTCGGCCGCAAGTCGGGCCGCGGCTTCCGCGACTACAGCAAGCCGGCCTGACCGCCGTCATGCCCCGACAGAACCGTCGGCATTCGGACGAACCGGCCGACCTCGAGGCAGAGGGCATCGGTCGCGGTGCGCCGCGAACGGAGTCCGGTCCCGACGGCGACTGGCTGGTTCGCCCCATCACGGGTGCGGCGGCGACCAAGACCTACCGGTGCCCGGGTTGCGACCAGGAGATCCGTCCGGGCATGGCGCATCTCGTTGTTTGGCCGGCAGGCACTTCCGGGGAGGAGTACCGCCGGCACTGGCACACGCCGTGCTGGAATGCGCGCAGCCGCCGCGCACCGGTGACCAAACGCTCGCGCAACGCGCCGCGCTACTGACGAGGGAGTCATGGCACACATCCGCGCGAGCACGGTGCTGCCGGCCCGTCGTACGCCGGTGGACCTGCACACCGCCGACGGCCTGCGATTGATCGGCGAGCTGGCGCTGCCACCCGAGCACGACCCGGTGGCGACGCTGATCACGTTGCACCCGTTGCCGACCGCGGGTGGCTTCATGGACAGCCACATCCTGCGCAAGGCGTCCTACCGGCTGCCTGCGCTCGCCGACATCGCGGTGCTGCGCTTCAACACGAGGGGCACGTCGTCCCCGGCGGGCACCAGCGAGGGCGCGTTCGACAACGCGGTGGGCGAGCGCTTCGACGTCGCGGCGGCGATCGAGTACGCCGAGTTCCACGAAAGCCCGGCGCTCCCGCATCGCTGGCTGCTCGGCTGGTCGTTCGGCACCGATCTGGCGCTGATGTACGGCCTGGACCCGTCCGTGGACGGGCTGATCCTGCTGTCGCCGCCGCTGCGCTTCGCCCAGGACGAGCACCTCGATGCCTGGGCGGCGTCCGGCAAGCCGGTCCTCGCGCTGGTGCCCGAGGAGGACGACTACCTGCGGCCGGCTGAGGCGCAGCAGCGGTTCGCACGCATCCCGCAGGCCGAGGTGGTCGGCGTGGCAGGCGCGAAGCACCTCTGGATCGGTGAGCCGTCGGTACGACGGGTGCTGGACGAGATCGTGCGACGGGTCGCGCCCGACCGCGCCCCGCTGCCGGAGGCGTTCGGCTGAGTCATCGTTGGGTCGGCTACGGTCGAGCCCATGCCCGTGGTGGATCTGCATGTTCGCGAGACCGGCGCGGGCGTCCCCGTCGTCCTGCTGCACGCCTTTCCGCTGTCCTCGGCGATGTGGCTCGAGCAGCGCAACGATCTCGCCGACGCCTGCCGGGTCATCACCCCCGACCTGCGCGGCTTCGGTGGCTCGCAGCTCGGGTACGACGAGCCGTCGCTGGACCTGATGGCCGACGACGTCGCTGCCGTGCTGGACCGCCTCGATCTGGCTGAGGTCGTGCTCGGCGGTCTGTCGATGGGCGGCTACGTCGCGATGGCGTTCCTGCGGCGGCATCCGGGACGGGTGAGCGCGCTGCTGCTCGCCGACACGAAGGCCGGCGCTGATCCCGACGCCGCCAGGGAGAACCGGCTGCGGATCGCTGCGACGCTGGTCGAGGAGGACTCGACGCGGGTCCTGGTCGACGACGTGCTTCCGTCGCTCGTGGGGGACACCACGCGGCGCGAGCAGCCTCTCGTGCTTGGTCGGGTGCGCGCGCTGGTGGAGGCCGCTCCGCCCGCGGCCGCGGCCTGGGCCCAGCGGGCGATGGCCGCGCGTCCGGACTCGCTGGACACGCTGCGGAAGGCCGACGTACCGGCCGTGGTCATCCTCGGTGACGAGGACGCGCTCGCGTGGCGGGACGACGGCGCGGCGATGGTCGAGGCCCTGCCTCAGGGCCAGCTGGTGCTGATCCCCGGCGCGGGACACCTCAGCGCCGTCGAGGCACCAGGTGCGTTCTCCACGGCCGTCCGCGAGCTGGTCGGCCGGCTCTGAGCCTCGGGGGAGGTGTGGCATTTCCGAGATGGGTTCAGCGCGGATTCAGCTGAGACTGCGCTACGCGGGGACATGTAGCCGCTGCCGGATCGCTCTTCCGGAGCGGACGCTCGCAAGCTACGACCGTGCCCGCAAGGAGGTCACCTGCCTGTCCTGCCTCAACGCCGCCGCCAGTGCTGGCGAGGTGTCACCGACGCCCGCCGAGGCATTGAACGTTTCCGAGGCGCCGGACGCTATAGGCGAGGTAGATATCGGGGTCGCAGGGGGTTCAGCTCGCCGCGAGCAGGAACGTCGGCAGGCGCGGCGCGAACAGCGGATCCGAAGCCGTCACCCTCGTGCTGGCGGGTTCATCCTCGCGATCACCGACGAACCGAACAGCACGGTGGTCTGGGGTGTCGGCGCGACAGGCGAGGAGCTGCTCGGTGCCGGTTTCGACCGCCTGTCCGAGCAGGGGATTCGGATGCTGCACGATCGGCGCATTCCCGCCAGCAGGGCGAACATCGACCACATCGCCGTGACGCCGTCGGGAATCTATGTGATCGACGCGAAGCGCTACCGCGGTCGCCGGCCACACCTGCGAGTCGAGGGCGGCCTGTTCCGGCCGCGGACGGAGCGCCTCGTCGTCGGAACTCGCGACAGTACGAAGCTTGTCGCCGGTGTGCACAAGCAAGTCCAGGTCGTCAGCCGTGCCCTTGACCACCTTGCCGCCGGTCGCCCGGTGCCGCCTGTCACCGGTGTTCTCTGCTTCGTCGACGCGGACTGGCCGCTGATCGGCGGCGCCTTCACCATCGACGGTGTGCTGGTCGAGTGGCCGAAGAAGACCTACCGCCGCCTCACCCAAGTGGGGTCACTCGACCCTGTCCAGGTGCAGACCTGGCACAGGGAGCTCGCCGAGGCGTTTCCCCCAGCGTGACATCAGCCGTTGGCGCGCCTAAAGCTGTCCAGGCATTCAAGCCCAGTCATGCGATGGTGGTCATGTGCGTCTTGGGAGTAGTCGATGACCGAGGATTGGTTCGTCGGCGCGGTCGAGCGGGTCGAAGAGGCTGGTCGCCAGGCGCGCCTGGCCATCGAGATGGCGGTGAGTGCGTTAGGGGAGGGTTGTGAGGCGCGGAACGCGGGTCGTTCCATCGTCGATGTCGTCGATGAGCTGATCGCCGCGGGCGGGCGGGAGATGCGCCTGAGCGCGGCTGACGCGTTTCTCGAGTACGAGCGCTCGATCGCCGCGCTGCGTGCCGAGGTCGTGCGCGCGCTTGTCGATGAGGGCGGTCTGTCGCTGACGGACGTGGCGAGGCGCATGAAGATCTCACGGCAGGCGGCTGCCCGGCTCTACGAGGCGGGGCCGTCGGAGGGTGGGGACCAAGGTCCCGTCTGAAGCGGGACCAAGGTCCCTTTTGGCACCCCCGGGGTGCGCGCCGACGGTTCAGCATGACGACTTCCTCGCTCTCCGAGACCGCTGGGCCAGGCGCCGGGGTGGTTCGGTTTGACGGCATTTTTCTGGACCGGCTGTACGCAGAGTTGATCGCCGAGTCGATCCCCCACATCGTGTGGACCGCGTCACCCGACGGCGCGACCACGTACTTCAACCGGCAGGGAACGGACTACACGGGCTGGCCGCGAGAAACCAACTACGAGTGGAACTGGGTCACGCTTGTCCATCCAGAGGACGCCGAGCGGGCCGCACAGGCCTGGCTACACGCGACGTTGACCGGCACCGACTACTCGCTGGAGTACCGGATTCGCCGCTTC
>JAVXWK010000334.1:0-2710 GCA_032230575.1 Pseudonocardiales bacterium
CGCTGGCGGCCTTGAAGAACTCGCCGCCGGAGAGCTTGGCGATCTCCTTCATGGAGTCGTCGTCGACCGGCACGTCCTGGCGACGGCCTTCGATCTCGACCACGCCCTCCTCGGTGCCGAACGAGATCGTGGAGATCGGGATCCCGGCCTTCTTCGCGTCCTCCGCCGCGTCGAAAGCCTTGCGGGTGCCCACGGTCTCCTTGCCGTCCGTCATCAGCACGATGCGGGCGGGCGGCGGACCTTCGGCGCCACCCACGACCTTGCCGAACGAGTCGATCGACGCCATCGCGGCCACCAGCGCGTCACCGGTCGCGGTCGACTGGGCGAGCTTGAGCCCGTCGATCGACTGCGTGACGGCCGGGCGGTCCGTCGTCGGCGCGACCAGCACGGTCGCGGAGCCGGCGAACGAGATCAGGCCCAGGTTGATGCCCGGCGTGAGGCCCTCGGTGAACGACTTCGCGGCCGACTGCGCGGCCTCGAGCCGGGACGGCTTGATGTCCGTGGCCTTCATCGACAGCGACACGTCGACGACGAGCATGACGGTCGCCCGGTTGCGCGGCACCCGTTGCTCGGCCGTCGGCCCGGCCAGTGCGACCGTCAGCAAGGCCAAGGCGGCCAGCAGGAACGCCGCCGGGACGTGCCGCGACCAGCGTTCCCGCTTGGGCGCGACCTTCTCCAGCAGCTCCAGGTTCGTGAACCGCAGCACCCGCTTGCGGCGGATCCGTTGCGCCACCACGTATCCGGCGGTCAGCAGCGCGACGCCGATCAGCAGCAGGAACCACCACGGGGCGACGAAGTTGGAAAAGCTCACGCGACACCCCCAGACCAGCGGCGCTTGCGCGCCACCACGAAACGGACCGTGTCCGCGATCCAGTCGGAATCGGTTCGCAGCACCAGATGCCCGGCACCCGCACGCCGCAGCCCTGCCGCCACCTCGGCCCGATGTTCCGCGGCCGCCGCGTTGAACTCCTTGCGCAGCAACGCGGACGCCGTCACCTCGCGCTGCCGCCCGCTCTCCGGGTCGGACAACACCACGGTGCCGACCTCGGGCAGGTCGACGTCACGCGGGTCGACGATCTCGATGGCGACGAGCTCGTGCCGTGCGGACAGAGCACGCAACGGCCGTTGCCACTCCATGCCGCCGAGGAAGTCCGACACCACCACGATCAGCCCGCGCCGCCGTGGCGGACGGCGGAGCTGCTCCAGCAATGCCGCCAGGTCGCCCCGCGTGCCCTCTTCGGCGCGCGGGACCTCGGCGATCTTGCGGATCATGCCTCGTGCGTGCGCCAGGCCGCCGCGCGCAGGGATGCGGAGGCTCTCGGCACCCGTGGACACAGCGGCCCCGATCCGGTTGCCGCCGCCACGCGTCAGGTGTGCGACCGCGGCCGTCGCGGCGATGACCAGGTCGCGCTTCTCGCAGACCGCCGTGCCGAAGTCGAGCGACGGCGACAGGTCGATCGCCATCCACGTCTCCAGCTCGCGGTCGGCGACCGTCTCCCGGATGTGCGGCACGGTGGTGCGAGCGGTGACCGCCCAGTCCATCCGGCGCACGTCGTCACCCGGCTGGTAGGCCCGTGCCTCACCCGGCTCGGAACCCGGCCCCGGCACGAGGCCGAGGTGGTTGCCCTGCAACAGGCCGTCCAGGCGCCGCCGCACGTCGAGCTCGAGCATGCGCAGCGCGGCCTCCATCTGGACGCCGCGCAGGATGGGCGGCGCCCAGGAGGGGCGCTCCTTCTCGGCCTTGTCCCGGCTCACTGCCTACCAGCCGGAACCGGCTGCTGCGGACGGGCCGACACCTGCGGCAACGGCACGATCTGCAGCACGCGCGTGATGATGTGGTCGATCGGCACGCCGTCGGCCAGCGCGTCGTACGAGAGCACGAGACGGTGGCGCAGCACGTCCGGAACGACGTCCACGACGTCCTGCGGCAGCACGTAGTCACGACCACGCACGAGCGCAAGGCCACGCGCGGCGGCGATGATGCCGAGCGACGCACGCGGCGAGGCACCGTAGGCGACCCAGCCGGCGACGTCGGTGAGGCCGTGCTCGCCGGGCGCGCGGGTCGCGATCACCAGGCGCACCACGTAGTCGACCAGCGCGTGGTGGACGAAGACGCGCGACGCCACGCCCTGCAGGCGCACCAGCTCCTCCGGCGAGAGGACCTGGTTCGGCACCGGCGCCTCGACGCCCATGCGGTAGACGATCTCGCGTTCTTCCTCGGCGGTCGGGTACTCGACCTGGATCTTGAACAGGAACCTGTCGCGCTGCGCCTCCGGCAGCGGGTACACGCCCTCGTTCTCGATCGGGTTCTGCGTCGCCAGCACCAGGAACGGGTTCGGCATCGGGAACGTGCGGCCACCGATCGAGACGTGCCGCTCGGCCATGACCTCGAGCATCGCCGACTGCACCTTGGCGGGCGCGCGGTTGATCTCGTCGGCGAGCACGAAGTTCGCCACGACGGGGCCGAGCTCGACGTCGAACGCCTCGCTGGACTGGCGGTAGATGCGGGTGCCGAGGATGTCGGCGGGCACCAGGTCGGGCGTGAACTGGACGCGGGAGAACGTGCCGCCGACGACGCGCGCGAAGGTCTCCACCGCGAGCGTCTTGGCGACGCCGGGCACGCCCTCGAGCAGCAGGTGGCCCTTCGCCAGCAGCCCGACCAGCATCCGCTCGACCAGCCGGTCCTGTCCGACGATGATGCGCTTGACCT
>JAVXWK010000338.1:0-3823 GCA_032230575.1 Pseudonocardiales bacterium
GTCGATAGAAGAAACGTTGCGCGCCTTGCCTTCCACGACCAGGACGACCTCCTCGTCGCGGCCCTGCAGGGCGTCGCGGAGGCGTTCGGCCGCGCCCGCTCTGTCGCGCCACCACCCGTCGGGCACCGAACCGACGACGTTGGCGGCATCGACCACGAGCAACGGCTTCACGCCTCCAGCCTGCCTCAGCCCCGGCGGGCTCGCAGCGCGTCCAGCGAGTCCGGGTCCGGACCCGCGTCCAGCGACAGAACCGACGTGGACACACCGGCCCAGCGCTGCACGGCTGCGGTCGCCGCAGCGCGATCCCGCTCCGGCAGCTTCGCGATGTTCGAGCCGTGGTTGCCACCTGGCACCGCGAACGCCAGCGAGTCGCGCGTGCCCGGCCCGACACGGAACGGCTCAGCGCTCCACGGGTCGTTCTGCCCGTACACGAACAGCAGCCGCGAACCCTCGTACCGAACCCATCGGTCGACGTCCTTCATCGCGTGACGGTCGAACCGGGGGAACTTGATCTCGGCGGGCACCATCGTGCGCGGCACGCTGGAACCGGGGTAGCGCAACAGATCGCGCACCGCGGACTCGTCGGCTTCCGGCCAGCCGAGCTGCGTCCCCGCCTGGTAGTAGTACGTGTCGTAGGGCGCGACACCGGCGTCGGTGTAGAAGTCCCAGCCGACGGTCTTGTCGATGAACGTCCAGAGGTCGTCGACCGAGGCACCCGCGCCGGGCACGAGAACGCACTGGTCCTGGGCGCCGTACTGCCAGAACGTGAAGGGCGTGTCCAGCACCAGGACCTCGAGCGCCCGGTGCGGGCCACCGAACTGCTTGTACGTGTAGCCCTTCGCTTCGAGGCGCTGCACGAGTGCGTCGCGGTTCTGCAGGATCTGGCGCTGCACGCCCTCCAGCCGCCGGTTGCACGTCGGGTCGTTGCCGACGTTGCGGATGAACTCGCCGTAGACGTCGCGGTCGTTCACTACGTCGTTCGGCGCCACGTAAGCGATGGTCGCGTCGACGTCCCGCGGGAAGAAACGCCGGTGGTAGATCGACGTCATGCCGCCCTTGCTGGCACCGGTGGAGAGCCAGTGAGCGTGGTAGATCCTCTTGAACGCCAGCACGATCCGGTGGTGGTCGTTGGCCGCCTGCCAGATGTTCAGGTCGTCCCAGTCGGCGGGCGCGGGGCGTGACGGCGTGAAGAACCGCTGCTCCACGCTGAGCTGGTTGCCGTCGACGAGCCGCGCCGGTTCGGACGCGCCGATCGTGCCGGACAGGTGATAGCCGCTGGTGTGCAGCACCATCGGCTTGGAATCGTCCTTGTGCAGCAACGAGAACCGCTGCTCGAACTGCTGCCCGCGCGGCTTGCGGTGGTCCGCGGGCTGCTGGATGCCGAGCACGAACGTCCGCGCGGTGCCGGACGTTCCTTCGCTGATGATCCGGACGCCGGGCAGCGCGGCGATCCGGTCGGAGATGTCGGGAGCCGCGGACGAGACCGCGGCCGTGGCCAGGACCTGTGTCGTCGCCAGGCCGAACGCCAGCAGGGAGCGTACGAGTCTGTTCACCCGGCCAAGCTATTGAGCCCGCACGCTCCGACGGACCGGCCGATCGTCTATTCGTAGCTGGCGTAATAAGACGCGGCCATGTCCGCGTCGCCGTGGCCCTTGGTGACAGCGCGGTTCAGCCGGGCAGCCGAAGCCTGTGCGACGTCGAGCTGCACGTTGGCGCGCACTGCTGCCTCGTTGACCAATCCCGCGTCCTTCAACGCGTTGTGCACGGTGAAGGCGGGCGGGAACGCGCGGTCGATGATCGCGTTGCCCTTCATCTGCAGGTACGCGCAGTCCATCGCGCCACCGGAAACGGCTTCCAGGAACAGCTTCGGGTCGAGCCCGGACGACTCGGCCAGCGCCACGGCCTCGCCCACAGCCGCGGTCAGCGCGAGCACCCAGCTGTTCGCGACGAGCTTCAGCCGCGACGACGCGCCGGCCTCGCCCACCCACATCGTGCGGTCGCCGATCACGTCGAACACCGGCTGCACGCGGTCGCGCAGCTCGTCGGCACCGGAGGCGAGCACGACGAGCTTGCCGTCCTGCGCGGGCTTGACACTGCCCAGCACCGGCGCGTCGACGAACTCCAGCCCGAGCGAGCGGGCGAGCGCGATGTGGTCGTCCGTCGCTTCGACGCCGACCGTGGACGACTGGACCCAGACCGCGTCGTGGGGCAAGGACGGTGCGGCCGCCTGCATGGTCGCGGTGACGGTGGGGCCGTCGTTGAGCATCGTCAGCACGATCTCGGTGCCCTCGACCGCCTCTGCGGGCGTGTCGGTGACGATCGCGCCTTGCTCGGCGAGCGGTTCGGCTTTGGCGCGCGTGCGGTTCCAGACCCGGACTTCGTGTCCGGCCGCGGCGAGGTTGGCTGCGATGGGGGCACCCATGAGGCCGGTGCCGAGCACGGCGATCTTCATGTCCCCAGCAAACAAGAAACCTCGCAGTGCTGCCAGGTCGGGGGTCCGACAGCACCGCGAGGTCATCCGTGACATCGGCGTACCGACGTGCACTGTTACAACGCCATCATACTGTGGCGTGGATCACGTTTAACAGAATGAAAACCCCTGGAGCGCGGGAGGTGCTCCAGGGGTTCTCGTTTGGGAGGCACTCGCGACGGGGCGCCGTGCGAGTGCCGGGTCGAAGGTCAGCGCAGGGTGGTGACCTGAGCCTGGGCGATGGCCATCAGCTCGTGACGCATGGCCGGGGTGGTGGCCATGTCGATCGCGCGAGCCACGGCCTTCCGGTTGCGCGCCTCGGCACGGCGGGCGCGGAGCTTCGCTGCGAAGTTCATCTCGGTCTGCACTTCCCTCTCGGAGGTCTGTTTGGTTGGTGACTTAAGTATGCACCCTCCTACCCGCAAACGCACGCGATTATCCGGTGAGTTGGGGCACAGGCCGATGAATCGTCGGCTGACAACGTGAACTGCCGGACAACGCCAGGGTGCCTGCCGTCACTCCTCGCGGCCGAGCAGGAACCTCCCGAAGTGCGGCACGGTGAAGGCGATCTGACCCCGTTCCGCGCTGTAGACCAGGCCTTTCTTGATGAGCGAGTCCCGCGCGGGCGACAGCGACGAGGGCTTGCGGCCCAGATGGTCGGCGACCTGCGCCGTGTTGACGCCCGCATCCTTTCCGTCGGTCAACTCGGCCATCGCCCGGAGGTACTCGCGTTCAGCGGGCGTCGCACGCTCGTATCGGGAGCCGAAGAAGCCAACGGCCAGCTCGGCGTCAGCCTCCGGAGCAGCCACGGAGACGTCCATCGCGGTGATCGGATCAGCCGGCGCCGCGTCCCAGGCGGCCTTGCCGTAGGCCTGGATGAAGTACGGGTAGCCACCGCTCGCGTCGAACAACGCGTCCAGAGCCTCGTCCGTGATGCCCGCGTCCTCGCGTTCGACCGGGGCGAGCACGGCGCGGTCGGCGTCCTCGCGGCTGAGCCGGTCGATCCGCACGTACCGGAAGAGCCGCTCCGAGTAGGACTTGCTGGCACTCAGCACTGCCGGAAGGTGCGGCAGACCCGCGCCGACGACCACGAGAGGTGCGCCGAGCTGCGAGAGCTCGTGGCACGCCGCGCACAACGCGCTGATGTCGTCCGGCTTGAGGTCCTGCATCTCGTCGATGAGCAGCGCGACGCCCGTGCCGACGTCCTGCGCCAGCTCGGCGACGTCGGTGAACAGCTCGACCAGGTCGATCTCGATGTCACCGGAGTCGGCGCGACCCTGCGTCGCGGGCGCGTCGATGCCCGGCTGCCAGCGGTCGCGCAGCTTCGCGTCGTCCGGGTTCGACCGCAGCGCG
>JAVXWK010000339.1:0-7716 GCA_032230575.1 Pseudonocardiales bacterium
AGACGAGCAGCGTGCGGACCATCGACGGGTGCAGCGACTTGCCCGACGTGCGCAGCACGACGTCGATCCCGGCGGCGCGGAACATCTCGACGATCTCGAACAGGCCCGGCACGCCGAGGGGTTCCCCGCCTCCCAGCGTGACGGTGTCGGGGCGCATCGAGATCAGCGCCTTGGTGATGTGCAGCATGCGTTCGTGGCTGAGCCGCGCGTGTGCGACGTCCCAGGTTATGTCCATCGGTAGAGCCCCCTGAAGCTCGGCGGATGTGCCGATCCAATTGGGGGAGCAGTCCCGTCGTCAGGTGACTGGTGTCCCGACTTAGGAGGGACTTCCAAGTCCCGCTTCACGAGCGCGGACGATGGCTTGCGCGCGGTCCGCCACCTGCAGCTTGGTGAAGATCGCGGAGACCCGGTTGCGGACCGTTTTGCCGGACAGCGACAGTCGGTGCGCGATCGAGGTGTTGTCGAGGCCTGTCGCCATCAGCTCCAGCACGTCCCGTTCGCGGTCGGTGAGTTGCGGGAACGCCACGGCCTTGGACGACGAGATCGCGGTGAAGTAGCCCATCATCCGTTGCGCGATGGTGGCGCTGAAGATCGCCTCGCCGGCACCGATGGCTTGCACAGCACGGACGATCTCGTCGTCGTCCGTGGTCTTGACCAGGTAGCCGCGGGCGCCGGCCTTCATCGCGGCGAAGACCAGCTCGTCGTCTTCGTGCATGGTCAAAACCAAGACGCCCGACGACGGCAGCACGTCCAGGATCTGCTTGGCGGCCTCGACGCCACCGATGCCGGGCATGTGCAGGTCCATCACGACCACGTCCGGCTCCAGGTCGAGGACGACCTTCACAGCCTCAAGTCCGTCGGAGGCCTCACCGACGACAGAAAGCCCGTCCTCGCTGTCCAGCAACGCTTTCAACCCGCGCCGGAACACCGGGTGGTCGTCAGCGATCACAACCCGAGTCACAGCGTCCATTACTGGGCCTCCAACGGGATGCGCGCGACCACTCGTGTCCCGTGTGGTTCCGCAGGCCCCACTGTGCACGACCCTCCCAGCTCGGCGCATCGTTCACGCATGGAATCGAGCCCGACACCGGGCTTGGCGTCGGCGGCGACCCCGCGCCCGTCGTCCACGATCTCGACGATCAGGTCTCCGTCCGCGCGTACGTTGATCACGCACGTCGAAGCGCCGGAGTGGCGTGCGGTGTTGGTCAACGCCTCCGCGACGATCCGGTAGGCCGCGACCTCGACGGCCGCGGACAGCCCGTCGATCTCCTCGGCCTCGACCCGGACCGTCAGGTCGCCGTTGAACCGCGCGGCTTCATCGCGCATGGCCAAAGCCAGGCCTTGATCCAGGATCGGCGGTCGTAGCCCGTCCACGAGCCGCCGCACTTCGCCGGCGGTCGAGTCGACGTCGCCGAGCACCGGGTCCAGCACCTCGCCCAACGAGCGCTTCAAAGCCTTGAGCTGCAAGCGAATGCCGACCAACGCCGGGCCGACGCCGTCGTGCAGGTCGCGCCTCAACCGCAGTCGTTCTTCCTCGCGGGCGCGCACGAGCCGTTCGCGTGCGAGCTGCAGGTCGGCGGTGAGCTTGATCGACTGAGCAGCCGGGGCAGTGGAGCGGGCGAGGTCGACGAGCAGCGACAGCTCGCGATCGCTCAACCGTTCGTCGGGCGCGCGAGGTTCGACGACAAGATCGCCGACGAGAGAACCGCGGTAGGTCATGGGGAAACGCAGCTGCGGCCACCCGCGGCTGCGTCCGTGCTCGGCCAGCACAGAGCCGCCGCGAATCGCCACGTACGGCAGCTTCAACGACTCGGCAACGGTCTGAGCCACGGTCGGCAGGACGTCCTGGGAGCGTTCGAGCTTCTCGCTCAATGTCGACAAAGCGCCATAAGGATCAGCGCGCTCACCGAACAGCCACCGGTCGAGCTTGCGCTGCAGCCAGCTGCGGACAGGTGCGAACACGAGCCCCGCGGCCACGACCCCGACGACCTCGGCGTCGTTGGTGAACAGCTCGCCCGCGCCGACCATCACACCGAGGTAGACCAGCAGCAGCACCACGGTCAACGAGCCGTAGAGCAACGACCGGTGGATGAGCAGGCTGATGTCGTACAACCCGTAGCGCACGATGGCGATCACGGCAGCGGCCGGAAACGCCAGCACGCCGATGATCCACGCGACGTGGCCGTCCGTGGTCTCCACAACTGTTGCCACGACAGCCAATGCGAGCAGCGCGACCGCCCACACGAGCAGGCGCCGTTCGTCGCCTTCCGCTCGCCGCCACCGAAGAGCCAGCGACACCACGGCCGCGATCACGGCAACACCCGCCGCGAGCACGGCGACCAGGGTGATCGTCTTGGCGAGCCCACCGCCCGGCGTCTGCCAGAACGAAACAGGATCACCCCACGACGCCCACGCGATCCCAATGGTGCCAACGAGAGCGCTGAACAACGACGCACCGATGGCGATCCACCAGCGGTTGCTCAAGGGTTTGCCGTTGGGGAAGACGAGTGCCACAGCGGGCAACAACGCGTAGGTGGGCCACCAGACCCACGCCTCGACCCAGCGGGCGGGATGATCGGGAGCCTGGCCGGCGACCGCGACGGCGACACCGCCGAACACGCCCATGACCAGCAGCAACCACCCGACGGACGACCTGCGGACGTGACCGATCACCCGTACCCCGAGCAGGGTGCAGGCGAACGCGACCAGCCAGTTCCGCGGATGCGACACCGCGCCGGTGGCCGCTGTGTGCACGACGGCGAAGAGCACACACGCGGCCACCAGCGCGCTGATGACCCGAGCGAGGAGTACCTCGCGCCGGGTCAGTCGCTGAGCCAGTGCCACAGGTTGTGGAAGGGCGAACCGGCGTCGAGCGTGGAGAAATCCCCTGCCCCGAATTTCTGAGCGTTGATGCTCTTGGGCCAGCCCTGGAAGGTCATGATCCGGTGCCGCAGCTGGTCCACGGTCATCGCCTTGGCGGCCTTGTGAGTGTGATCGAAATCGACGTCCCCAGGCTGCGGGTTCATCGCCCGCGCCTGAAGCTCCGCGTACCACGTGAGGAGCTCTTCGTCGGACATGTGCGAAAAGTACGGCGGTACTACTTTCTGCCCGGACTTCGACATGTCTGGAAGGAGTCGTGGGCACTCGTCTGGATACACGAGTGCCCACGAACATTTGCGAACCAGTTCAGACCAAGATCAGGGCAGCACCTGGATCTTGCGGCCCTTACCGGCCTTGAACTGGTCCAACGCGCCGGCGTAGTCGTCCAGCGGCACCCTGTCGCTGATGAAGATCGCGGGGTCGAGTACTCCGGTCGCGAAGAGGTCCGCCGCCCGTTCGAACGAGTGCAGCACCGCCATCGAGCCGGTGATGGTGATCTCCTGGTTGTAGATCTTGTAGGGCTCGATGGTGACCCGCGCGGAGTAGTCGGACACGCCGAACTGGAGGAACGTGCCGCCCTTCGCGACCCGGCCGAGCCCGTCCTGGATGGCCTTCTCGTTGCCGGTGGCGTCGATGACGACGTCCCAGCCCTCCGGCCGGTCCAGCTCGTCGGCCGACGAGCCGACCGCCGAGACGCCGAGCTGACGAGCCGTCTCCAGGCGTTCCGGGTTCAGGTCCACGACCTCGATCGACGACGCACCCGTGAGCTTCCCGAGCTGCAGCATCATCAGGCCCATAGTGCCCGAGCCGTAGATCAGCACCCGCGAAGCCAGCTGCGACCGCAGCACGTCGTACCCGCGCACCGCACACGACAACGGCTCGATCAACGCCGCGTCCTCGGTTCGCACGTGATCCGGCAACTTCACGCAGTTCGCCACGGGAGCCACCGCGAACTCCGCGGCACCACCAGCAGTGGTCACGCCGATGGCAGCCCACCGCTCGCACAGGTTGTTCTTGCCCGCACGGCACATCCGGCACTCGTAGCAGTAGAGCGACGGGTCGACGGCCACGCGGTCGCCGACCTTCAGCTCGTTCACCTGAGAACCGATCTCCACGATCGTGCCCGCGAACTCGTGTCCCGGCACGACCGGCAGCGTCGGCGCGAACTCGCCCTGCAGGATGTGCAGATCCGTCCCGCACAACCCGCAGGCCGCCACGTCGACGACAACCTGACGCGGACCGCACCGAGGATCGTCCACAGTGGTCACTTCGACGGACCCGACGCCGGTGATGACTGCTGCTTTCACTTCTCGGCTGCTTTCACTTGACCGCTCCCAACGAAAGGCCCTGGACCAGCTTGTCCTGGGCGGCGAACCCGGCGATCAGCACCGGCAGAGAAACCACGACCGCGGCCGCGCACACCTTCGCCAGGAACAGGCCCTGGGAGGTGACGAACCCGGTCAGGTACACGGGCGCGGTACCGGCGACGACACCGGTCAGGACCCGTGCGAAGAGCAACTCGTTCCAGCTGAAGATGAAGCAGATCAACGCGGTCGCCGCGATTCCGGGCATCGCGATCGGTGCCACCACGCGACGCAGGATCGTGATCAGCCCGGCCCCGTCGATCGACGCGGCCTCGAGGATCTCGCGCGGCACCTCGGAGAGGAACGAGCGCATGAGCCACACCGCGATCGGCAGGTTCATCGAGCAGTACAGCAGCGTGAGGAACGAGATGTTGTCGAGCATCCCGGCGAACTGCGCGATCAGGTAGATCGGCAGCAGCGCCGCGACGACCGGCATCATCTTGGTGGACAGGAAGAAGAACAGGACGTCGGTCCACTTCTCGACCGGCTTGATCGACAACGCGTACGCGGCCGGAATCGCCAGCAGCAGCACGATGATCGTCGACCCGATGGACGCGCTGAACGAGTTGAGCAACGGCGGCCACGCGCCGGCGTTGAAGAACTCGGTGTAGCCGTCCAGCGTCAACGGCGCCGCGAGGGAAGGCGGGTTGGTGGCCGCGTCGGTTTCGCTGTGCAGCGAGGTCAGGAACATCCAGGCCACCGGGGCGAAGAACACCAGGCCGGCAAACCACGCGAGCACACCCCACGCGCTATTCCACTTGGCGGCCTTCATCGCGTCTCCTCCTTGAACAGCGAGGACACCACGCGCAACGCGAACGTCGCGATGATGATCGAACCCGCCACCACGATGACACCGGCCGCGGACGCCTCGCCGTACTCGTGGGCCTGGTAGAAGGTCTGGTAGATCATGTACGGCAGGTTCGCCGTGCCCAGGCCCCCGGACGTGATCGTGAAGACCGCGTCGAAGTTCTGCACGATGTAGATCGACCCGAGCAACCCACCGAGCTCCAGGTACTGCCGCAGGTGCGGGAACGTCAGGTACCGGAAGATCTGGAACGGCGAGGCGCCGTCGATCGTGGCGGCCTCGACGGGTTCGATCGGCTTCGACTGCAGGCCCGCCAGCAGGATCAGCATCATGAACGGCGTCCACTGCCACACCAGCGACAGCACGACCGCGCTCATCGGCATCGAGCTGATCCAGTCGGGCTGTGCCGAGAAGCCCAGCCAGTTCAGGATTCCGTTGAACAGCCCGTACTCCGGGTTGTAGAGCACGTGCTTCCAGATCAACGCCGCCGCGACCGGAACCACGAGGAACGGCGCGATGAGCATGGTGCGCACGAACCCGCGCCCGCGGAACTTCTTGTCCAGCAACAGGGCCAGTCCCAGCCCGAGCACCAGGCTGATCAGGACCACCGACGCCGTCAGCACGATCGTGTTCACGACGGAAGACCGCAGGTCCGGATCGGTGAACACGTTGACGTAGTTGTCGAACCCGGCGAACCCGCGGTTGGTCGGATCCAGCGAGTTCCACTTCAGGAACGAGATGACCAGCGTCGCCACGAACGGCAGCTGCGTCACGATGATCAGGAAGATCAACGCGGGCAGGAGCGGCGCCCGCGTCGACCACTTCGCGTACTTCTTGCGGGGGACGGGAGGCGGCCGGTCGAGGACCGACCGCTCCCGAGTCAGTACAGCCATCCCGGCACTCCCAGCCCAGCCATCGTCACTGCCCCTTGTACTTCGCTGCGACCTTCTCCGCGAGCCCCTGGCCGTTGTTCAAAGCGTCGTCCACGGACACCGAGCCCGCGATCGCCGAGCTGATCTGCTGCGACACCTGCGTGCCGAGGTCGGTGAACTCGGGGATGCCGACGAACTGGATGCCGGGAGCCGGCCGCGGCTGCACGCCGGGGTCGAGCGGCTTCGCACCCTTGATGGCGGCCTCTGCCTGCGCGGAGAACGTGCCGGAGGACTGCTTGTACTCGGCGCGCTGGTAGGTCGACGAGCGCTTGCCGTCCGGGACCTTCGACCAGCCGAGGTTCTTGCCGACCAGTTCCTCGTAGCCCTTGCCGGACGCCCACGAGATGAACTTCCAGGCCGCGTCCTGCTTCTTCGACGCCTTCTGGATGCCGAACGCCCAGGTGTAGAGCCAGCCGGAGCTGTCCGTCTTCACGACCGGCGCCTGCGTGAAGCCGAGCTTGCCCTTGACCGGCGAGTCGTTGGCCTCGAGCAGACCGGCGGCGACCGTGGCGTCGTACCACATCGCGACCTTGCCCTGCGTCATGTTGTTGAGGCACTCGGCGAACCCGGCCTGCGGAGCGCCCGCCTCACCGTGGTTGCGCACCAGGTCGACGTAGAACTTGGTGGCCTCCTTGAACTCCGGCGCGTTGACCTGCGCCTGCCAGTCCTTGGTGAACCACGTGCCGCCGAAGGTGTTCACGACGGTCGTCAACGGCGCCATGACCTGGCCCCAACCCGGCTGGCCACGCAGGCAGATGCCGCGAACCTCCGGCGTGGCGACCTTCTGAGCGGCTTCCGCGACCTGCTGCCACGTCGGCCTGTCCGGCAGCGTGACGCCCTTGGCCTCGAAGATGTCCTTGCGGTACATGAGGAACGACGACTCGCCGTAGAACGGCTGCGCGTACACCTTGCCGTCGGCGGCCGTCAGCGACTGCTTGATCGGCGGCAGGATGTCCGCCTGGTCGAACGCGCTGTCCTTCGCCACGAAGTCGTCCATCGGCGCGAGCCAGCCGTTCTTGGCGTACATCGGCGTCTCGTAGTTGGAGATCGTCGCGACGTCGTACTGCCCGGCCTGGCTGGAGAAGTCCTGGCTGATCTTGTCGCGCACGTCGTTCTCGGGCAGCACCGTGAAGTTGACCTTGATGCCGGTGTCCTTGGTGAAGTTGTCCGCGGTCAGCTTCTGCAGGTCCTGCATCTGCGGGTTGTTGACCATCAGGACGTTCACGGAGTCGGAGCCGTTGCCCCCACCACCTCCGGCGCCCGCGCAAGCGGAAGCCAAGAGCAACACGGCGGTGGCGGCCCCGAATGTGCGAAGGGGTGTGCGGATCGACAACATCGTCTTTCCTTCCGGGGGAACAGTTTCCGGGCACGCTGAGGAGAGCCCGGGAAAATCTCGGGGTGGCGTTTTCGGTGCGGCTGGAAAGTGCTCAAGCCCTGAGCACTTTGGGCCCGAGCAGGGTGTAGCGGTGGGCCTCGTGGGCGGACAGGCCGGAGTCGGTGACGATCGCTTCGAGGTCGCTGACCTCGGCAAACCGGTGAAAGCTGGAGACGCCGAACTTCGTGTGCGTCCCGACGAAGATCTTGCGCCGGGAAGCGTTGAGCGCCTTGGCCTTCACCGCGCCGACCGCCGGGTCCGGGGTGGTCAGGCCGTGCTCACGGGAGATGCCGTTCGCGCCGATGTAGGCGAGGTCGATGACCATCTCGCCGAGCATCCTGGTGGTCCAGTGGTCCACAG
>JAVXWK010000362.1:0-16044 GCA_032230575.1 Pseudonocardiales bacterium
ATGTGGAAACCGCCGCCCGACAGGCCGGTGGTGCTCGCGACGACCGGCACGCAGATCTGCGCGGACGCGGCACGCGGAATGCCGTGGCACCTCGTCACGAAGGGCACTGTCCTGAGTCCCGCGATGAACGTCGAAACGCACGACGAGGTGCCGCAACTGGCCGTCCTGGAGCACGCCGGCGTGTTCGTCACGCGCGGCGGCATGGGCGGTGTGATGGAGGCGCTGCACCACGGCGTTCCGATGATCGTCGTGCCGCGCATGACCGACCAGAGGCTGAACGGCCAGCGCGTCGAGGAGCTCGGGCTCGGCGTTCTGCTCGACACCGTGACCGAGGAGGGTGTGCGCTCGTTGGTGGGTCAGCTGGCGTCCGATTCCGCGATCTCCGCGCGGGTGAAGGACATGCAGCGGATGATTCACCGGGCGGGCGGCAGTGCGTTCGCGGCGGACGTGGTCGAGGAGGAACTGGCGCGATGAGGCAGACACGGTGAGACGGATCTGGGACGACGCTGTCCGCACTCTCGGTGGTGCCCCGGACGCGGGTGACCTGATGGAGCGCTACGCCGAGCCGCATCGGTCGTACCACAACGCCTTCCACGTGATGTCCGTCGTCCGCGACTCGTCCGAGCTGGCCGACGCGTTCGCGTTCACGGCCGAGGAACGCGCGATTCTCGCGTTGGCGGCCTGCGCGCACGACGTGATCTACGACAGCAAACCGGGCGACGACGAACGCGCGTCGGCCGCCTGGGCCCGGGAACGCCTGTCGGGGCTGGAAGAAGCCCACGTCGCCCGCGTGGAGTCGTTGGTGCTGGCCACGATCACACACTCGTCGGACGACACTCTCGCGCACGTGCTGCTGGACGCCGACCTCGCGATTCTCGGTTCGGAACCGGAGCACTACGACCGCTACAGCAAGGCCGTGCGCCAGGAGTACGCGCAGTACGACGACTCCCAGTGGCGCGCGGGCCGAGCCCACGTGTTGAAGACGTTGCTCGACCGCGAGGACCTGTTCGTGACCGGACCCGCGCGGCAGCTGTGGGACGCGGCCGCGCGGATCAACCTGGCCCGCGAGCTTCAGTCGCTGTAGAGCACCTTCGTCGCCGTGGTGAAGCGCTTGAGCGTCTCCGGGATCGGCTCGATTCCGATGCCCGGACCGGTCGGCACGTGCATGAAGCCGTCCTTGAGCTCGAACGGCTCGGTGACGTCCTCCGCGAAGTACCGGCGTGACGCGGAGACATCGCCCGGCAGCACGAAACCGGGCAACGCGGCCAGCGCGAGGTTCGGCCCACGCCCGATGCCGGTCTCGAGCATTCCACCGCACCACACCGGAATCCCGTGCGCGACGGCGACGTCGTGGATCCTGCGCGCTTCCAGGTAACCGCCGACCCGTGCGGGCTTGATGTTGATGACCCGGCACGCGTCCAACGCGATGGCCGTCGCCGCGTCCTTGGCCGACGTGATCGACTCGTCGAGGCAGATCGGCGTGCGGATCCGCTGGGCGAGCAGCGCGTGGCCGCGGATGTCGTCCTCTTCCAGTGGTTGTTCCATCAGCAGCAGGTCGAACTCGTCGAGCCGGCGCAGGTGTTCGGCGTCGGCCGGCGTGTACGCGGTGTTGGCGTCGACCTGCAGCAGGATGTCGCCGAACCGTTCCCGCACGGCCCGCACGGGTTCGACGTCCCAGCCCGGCTCGATCTTGAGCTTGATCCGCGCGTACCCCTCGGCGAGATAACCCTCGACGTCGGCCAGCAGCTCAGGGATCGAGTTCTTGATCCCGACCGAGACTCCGGCGGGGACTTGGGAGGCCGTGGCGCCCAGGTAGGTGCCGATCGACATCCCGTACGACCGCAGCTCGGCGTCGAGGATCGCGGTCTCCAGCGTCGCCTTGGCGAGCTTGTGACCCTTGATCGCCTCAGTTCTCGGCTGAACCTCGGCAGCCGTGACCTCGGGCGTCACCCGTGGCACGAGGTGCTGGCCCAGCACCAGTTCCGCGGCGCCGACGAACTCCGAGCAGTACAGCGGTTCCGGGTCGGCCGCGAACTCCGACCAGCCCTCGGCCGCGTCCGTGACGACCCGCAGCAGGAACGTGTCCTTCGTCGTCATCGTCCCGAACGACGTGCGGAACGGCGACACCAGCGGAATCGCGACGTGCAGCAGCTCAACCCGCTCGATCTTCATCGGCGCTCCAACTCGTACCAACCCTCGCGGGACATCGACGTCGCCACGTAGCCCTGCTCGAAAGCGCCGACGAACACGCCACGCACCGCCTCACGCCACTCGCGCGCCAACTCAGCGGACTCCTTGCGCACCAGCACGATGTCGCGCGGCACCCGGCACCAGATCCGCTCGCCGTCCGTGCGCGCCAACGGTTGCCCGTCCGGCGCTGTAGCCGTGACCTCACCCGCGGGCTCCGACTCGTGTGCTTCACGAGCGCCCGTGAGATCCCATCGCACGGTAAGGCGATCGCTCTCGTCACCGTCGTTCACGCCGTCGCGCATCGGCCCGTAGAAGTCCACTGTGTACTCGGTGACGACCGCCCCGAGCTTGACCAGGTTGAACCGGGCGTTGCGCGACACCAGCGGGTCGTACGTCCAGCGCATCGACTTCGCGCCGAGCCCGACGGCCCAGTCCTTCTGCGCCAGCTTCAACGAATGCCCGACGCCGGATCGAGCCGCCGCGATCATCGAGTACACCGACCCGTCCGGGCAGAACAGCCCGGTCGTCGCACCGATCAGCTCGTCGCCCTCGAACGCCCCGATCGTCGCGCCGCCCGCGTGCCGGATGCAGTGCAGCGTCTCCGTGGACAGCACGTCCTCGGTCGTGTCCCAGACCTCGGCGTAGTACGCGGCGACGCGGGCGATGCCGGGAACGTCACTGATCACCTGGAACCGCAAGGCGTGCCTTCCTGACGCTGTAACCGAAGTAGATGGCGAACCCGACCACCATCCAGACGATGAACGCGATCCACGACGCGATCCCGAGGCTGAACATCATGTAGATGCAGAACGCCAGCCCCAGCAACGGCGTGACCGGTGAGAACGGCACTGGGAAGCTCCGCTGCCGGTCCGGTTCGGTGCGGCGCAGGATGATCACCGCGATGTTGACCAGACCGAACGCGAACAGCGTGCCGATGCTGGTCACGTCGGCCAGCGATCCCAGCGACACGAACGCGGCGAGGACAGCGATGAAGGATCCGACGACCAGCGTGTTCACGAACGGCACACCGGTCCTCGGGCTGAGCTTCGCGAAGATCGACGGCACCAGCCCGTCACGGGACATCGCGTACAGGATGCGCGTCTGTCCGTAGAGGACGGTGAGCACCACGGACGCCGTTGCCACCACCGCGCCGATCGACAGCAGGATCGGCCAGATCGCGCCGCTCACGTTGTCCGTCAGCACCCGGCTCAGCGCGGCCTCCGAACCCTCGAACGACTGCCACGGCATCGCACCGACCGCGGCCAGCGCGACCGCGCAGTACAGGGCCGTGATGACGACCAGCGACAGGATGATCGCGCGCGGCAGGTCGCGCTGCGGGTTCTTGGCCTCCTCGCCGGCGGTCGACGCGGCGTCGAACCCGATGTAGGAGAAGAACAACGTGGCCGCACCGGCGCTCATCCCTGCCAGTCCCAAGGGGAACAGCGGCTGCAGGTTGCCCGCCTTGAACGCGGTGAACGCGACCGCGCAGAACATCAGCAACGAACCGACCTTCACCCACACCAGGATCGTGTTCGTGCGCGCGCTGCCCTTGGAACCACCGAGCAGCACCAGCATCGAGAGCGCCACGACCAGCACGGCCGGGATGTTGATGATCCCGCCCGCACTCGGCGGCTGACTCAGGACGTCCGGAATCCTGAGCCCTGTCACCAGGTGCAGCAGCTCGTTGATGTACTGGCCCCACCCGACCGCGACCGCCGCGACCGACACTCCGTACTCCAGCACGAGACACCAGCCGCAGACCCACGCGACGATCTCGCCGAGCGTGGCGTAGGTGTAGGAGTACGAGGAACCGGACGCGGGGATCAGGCCCGCGAGCTCGGCGTACGACAGCGCGGAGAACAACGCGGTGATGCCGGCCAGGACGAACGACACCACGATGCCGGGACCGGCCTTCGGCACCGCCTGCCCCAGCACGACGAAGATGCCGGTGCCGAGCGTGGCACCGATGCTGATCATCGTGAGGTGACCGACACCCATGGTGCGCTTGAGTTCGCTGCCAGGGTGAGTCAGCTGGTCGATCGGCTTGCGCCGCAACACCCGCGCCCCGATGCGCTGTTCGTTGCTCATCCGGACAACCTAACCGGTGACTCAACTATCGGCGGCCACCAACCGGGCGGAACGTGCGGCGGTATGTGTCCGGCGGCACACCGACCGTCCGGTGGAAGTGCCTGCGCAACGTGGTGGACGTGCCCATGCCCGACGCCTCGGCGATCTGGTCGACGCTGTCGTCGGTCATCTCCAAGAGCTCTTGGGCGCGCCGGATCCGTTGCGTGTGCAGCCACTGGAGTGGCGTAGTTCCTGTCACCGCCTTGAAAAGTCTCGCGAGGTGGCGCGAGCTCATGTTCGCCTGACGCGCCAGGTCCTCCACCGTCAGCGGCTGGTCCAGGCGCTTGCTCGCCCAGCCGAACAGTTCTGTCAGCGGATGACCTTCCTCGGACGGCACGGGCGCGAGCACGAACTGCGCCTGCCCGCCGTCGCGATGCGGTGGCACGACGAGCCTGCGTGCCGCGGTGTTGGCCGTCGCCGTGCCGTGGTCGCCGCGGATCAGGTGCAGGCTCAGGTCGATCGCCGCCGCCTTGCCCGCGCTCGTCAGCACCTGGCCGTTGTCGACGTACAGGACGTCCGGGTCGACCTCGATCTTCGGATACCGCTCGGCCAGCACGTCGGTGTGTGCCCAGTGCGTGGTCGCCTTGAGTCCGTCGAGCAGGCCTGCTTCCGCGAGCACGAACGCGCCAGTGCACAGCGACACGATCCGTGCGCCCTTCTCGTGGGCGGCTCTGACGGCTTGGACGAGCTCCAAGTCGATGGGCTGATCGACGTCCTCGATCGCGGGCACGATGACCGTGTCGGCGCGTTCGAGCTGGTCAAGGGGCAGGTCCGGCTCCATCGTGAACCGGCCGACCCTGACGGGTCCGCTGCCGCAGATCCTGACGTCGTAGTCGAGCTGCGGGGCGGTGAAGATCTCGTACGTGGCGGCGAGCTCGAAGTGGAGCATCCCGTCGGTCACGGCGAATGCGAGCATGTCCGAAACTGTACGCATCGCGTCGTTCCAGACACTAGTCGGTTTCCCGGTTCGCGGCTTTGATGGTCTACATGGGACACAAGATCGCGGTGTACGGCGCTTCCGGACTCACTGGACGCTTTGTGGTGGCAGAACTGGAGAAGCGCGGCTTCGAGCCGATGCCGTTCGGACGAGCGCAGGCGACCGCCGACGACCCCGACGCGCTGGACCGTGCGCTCGCGGGTGCTGCCGCCGTGATCAACACGGCCGGTCCGTTCGCGGTGACTGCCCTCCCGCTGATCTCCGCGGCCGAACGTGCGGGCATCCCGTACGTCGACGTGGCCGCCGAGATCGAGGCGAACGCCGACACGTTCGCCCGCGGTGCCTCGATCCCGGTCGTTCCGGCGATGGCGTTCTTCGGCGGACTCGGCGACCTGCTGGTCACCGCCGCGAGGGGCGACTGGACGTCCGCCGACGAGGTCCACGTCGCCTACGGCCTGTCCGGCTGGCAGCCCAGCGCCGGCACGCTCGAGGCAGGCGCTGTCTCCCGTGACCGCCGAGGTGGCCGCAGCGTGCGGTTCCGCGACGGCGCGCTCGAGTACCACGACGACACTCCGCGCACCCTGACCTGGGACTTCCCGTCGGGGCCGCGTGAGGTGATCGCCGAGTTCACGATGGCGGACGTGGTCACCGTGCCGAGCCACCTCGCGATTCCCGCCGTCACCACGTACATGTCCGCGAGCGCGGCCGACGACATGCACGCCGCGACTGAGAGGCAGGACGCGGAGACGTTCGAGGTAGACGTCGTCGTCCGCCTCGGGTCTGAGGAGCGCCGCCTGACCGTCAAGGGTCAGGACATCTACGCCGTCACCGCTCCTCTGGCCGTGGAAGCCGTCGAACGCCTGCTGTCCGGCCGTTTCGCGGTCACCGGCGTGGCCTCGGCGGGCGCGATGTTCGACGCTCGCGACTTCCTCGACGCCCTCACTCCTGCCATCCGCTGCCTTTGATCAAGTCGACGAAATCGGTCCGCTTGAACTCCGGGTCGAAGTGCGCGAGGACGTCGTCGTTCATCGTCCCGTAGGTGGTGTTCGGCCGGTGCGCCATGCCGTCGTAGAACGCCTTGAGGATGCGGTTCTTGAAGTCGGGACGGGGATGTGCGGCCACCACTTCGGCGCGCTCGGAGTCCGTGAGCTCGTCCAGACCGATGCCGAGCACGTCCGTCTTCACGCCCAGCGCGATCGCCGCCACCTCGGGCGACAACCGCAGCGGCACCTCGGGCGTCGTGTGCAGCGCGATCGCCAGCCACACGTTGCGCGCGTCCTCCTCCGACCGGCCGTGGTCGAGCAGGAACGCCCGCGCGGCCTCGGCACCGTCGATCTCGAACCGCACGTCCTTCGACGCGTAGAACTCCGTCAGCCCCAGGTCGTGGAACAGCCCACCCACGTACGCCAGCTCCAGGTCGACGTCCAGCCCACGCTTGGCGGCCTTCAACGCACCCCACAGGAACACCCTGCGCGAGTGGTGGAACAACGTGTCGTCCGTGACCTTGCGAACCAGCGACGTCGCCGCCCGCACCAGTTCCGTGTCGGGAATCTCCACACCAGCGATTACTTCAGCCATGCCTCAATGGTCGACCTGCGGCCGCAGGACTCCCACCGTCATTCAGGACCGCCACCCCACAGATGTGGACATGCGCGCCCGGTACTCGCTCGGCGACGCCCCGAACCGCGCCACGAACACCCGCCGCATCGTCTCGGAGCTCCCGAACCCGGCCTCCCGGGCCGTCTGCGCCACCCCGTGCCCGGCGTCCAGCAACGCCTTGGCGTGATCGAGCCGCACCTGCTCCACGTACCGCGCGGGCGTGGTGTCCAACTCGCTCGCGAACAGCCTCGCCAGGTGCCTGGAACTCACGCCCACCCGTGCCGCCAACGTCCGCGCGCTGTGGTCCAACGCCGGCTGAGCCGACACCAGGTCCACCACCTCGCGCAACGCGGGCGTGCGCGGCCTCCTGACCTGCAGCGGCGCACTGAACTGCGACTGCCCGCCCGGCCGCTGCATGAACATCACCAAGTTGCGCGCCACGGTCCGCGCCAGGTCAGGCCCGTAGTCCTGCTCCACGAGCGCCAACGCCAAGTCCATGCCCGCCGACACTCCAGCCGAGGTGAACACCCCACGGTCCTCGACGAACAGCGCGTCCGCCTCGACCTGCACGTCCGGATGGGCCCGCGCGAGCCGATCCGCGACCCGCCAGTGCGTGGTCGCCCGCCGCCCGCTCAACACCCCGGCCGCAGCCAGCGCGAACGACCCGGTGCAGATAGACACGAGCCGTCGCGCACGCCCCTGCAGGACCCGAATCGCCTCGACAAGATCGCCCGGAATCGGCTCACGGGCGAGCCTGTCCCCGCCGGACACGATCACTGTGTCGGCCTCGACCACATCGTCAGCAGTGGAGTCGACAGGCAACCGAACGCCGACCGAGGTCATGACGGGTTCGCCAGACGCCGAGACGTACCTGATCGTGTAGTCGGCACCCACGAGGTCGGCCTCCGCAAACACCTCCGCGGGACCCGTAACGTCCAGCATCTTCATGCCGTCGAACACGAGGAAGACGACTAGGCGGCCACTCACCACACCTAAGGCTTACACGACACACGGCGAACGACCTGGCCGTGAGGGCGCAAAGCGCCCGAACCGGCGGGGGTCTGGGGGTCGCCCCCCAGAGGAAAACGCGGAACGAGAAAAGGCGAGCGGCCGAAGGCTGCGAGCAGCCTTCGGCCGAGTGGAGGTGCCGGGAATCGAACCCGGGTCCTGTGGCGGTTCATCAGGGCTTCTCCGTGCGCAGTCCGCTCTGTCTCTACTTGGCCCCATCAGTCATGCGAACGAGCTGATGTGACAGGCCCAGCCACTGTGAGTTTCCCGAACAGGTCCCGTAGCCGGATCTGCTGGTAAGCCTTCTAGCTGATGCCGGGAACTAGGCCGAAGGCGCTCCTAGGCCGACAACCGCTAGCTCTGCTGTCAGGCAGCGAGAGCGTACGCGGTGCGCGTGTCGTTAGACGTGGCGCTTATTGGTTTGCGATGACGCTTAACGGTGGTCTCTCGCCTGCACCGGCACGCTTCCCCTGAATCAACGTCCACAGTCGAAACCGTTCACCCCCCTGTTGTGGTTACGCATAGCATAACGATGGGGGCCAACCAGTTCTTCCCGAGGCAGGTAGGGCTGTCCCCACCCCCGACCTCCTAGTTAGCCACATGGTCTCTGACCAGCGGGAACGACCACCATGGATGACATGAGGAAACCGAACGCGCTCGCAGCCGGGTTCTACCTGCTGACCCACCTGGTGACCGGCATCTTCTGGTTCACCCTCACCTTCGTGCTGACCGTGGTCGGGCTCTCGACCGCGCTGCTCTGGATCGGCTTCCCGATCCTGTGGCTCGCGATGTACGTCGGGCGGATGGGCGCGTCGCTGGAGCGGGCGTGGGTGCGCGTGGCGTTGCGCACGGACATCCCCAGGCCGTACCGCCCGCAGATCGAGGGCTCGGCGCTGGAGAGGTGGAAGAACCAGTTCACGGACCCGGCGACGTGGCGCGACCTCGGTTACCTGGCGCTGCTCGTGCCGGTGGCGGCGTTGGAGTTCGCCTCGTTCATCACGATGTGGGCGGTCGCCGCGGCGTTCGTGGCCGTGCCGTTCTGGATCGGCAATGCGCCGTTCGCGGTCGTCGTGGGCGAGTTCTGGACGATCGACTCGTTCTACTCGGCGCTGCCGGTCGCGGTGATCGGACTGGCGTTGATCCCGTTCGCGGTCATGGGCACGAAGTGGATAGGCGCGGCGCACGGCAAGCTGGCGCGCGCCATGCTCGGGCCGACGCGGGCGGACGCGCTGGCGATCGAGGCGGAACGGCTGCAGTCCAGCCGGGCGCGTGGTGTCGAGGCCGCGGAAGCAGAGCGCCGGCGCATCGAACGCGACCTGCACGACGGCGCGCAGCAACGACTTGTCGCGGTGGCAATGGGTCTGGGCCGGGCGAAGTCCAAAATGGACTCCGACCCCGAGGGCGCGGCGCTGCTCATCGCCGAGGCGCACGCGGACGCGAAGGAAGCCATCCGGGAGCTGCGCGACCTGGCGCGGGGCATCTACCCGTCGGTGCTCGGTGACCGCGGGCTCGACGCGGCGCTGTCCGCGTTGGCCGCACGCGTCCCGATCGAGGTCGAGCTCAACGTCGACGTGGACCCGCGCCCGCCGACAGCGGTGGAGAGCGCCGCGTACTTCACCGTCGGCGAGGCGCTCACGAACATCACCAAGCACTCCAACGCCACCAGGGCGACCGTGAAGGTCAACCGGGTCGAGACGGGCGTGCTGGTAGAGGTCACCGACAACGGTCAGGGCGGCGCGGAGCTGAAGCCGGGCGGCGGACTCGCCGGGCTCGCTGACCGTGCTGCCACGATCGACGGTGTTGTTGTCGTAGTCAGCCCCGTGGGTGGGCCGACCGTTATTCGAGCGGAGTTGCCGTGCGCGTGGTGATCGCCGAGGACTCGGTGCTGCTGAGGGAGGGCGTGCAGCGGTTGCTCGCCGACGAGGGCATCGAGACCGTCGCGGCGGTGGAGAACGGCGACGGGCTGCTCGACGCTGTCACCGAGCACAAGCCTGACCTGTGCGTGGTCGACGTGCGGATGCCACCGACGTTCACGGACGAAGGGCTGCGCGCGGCCATCGAGTGCCGCCGCCGCTATCCGGGACTGCCGGTGCTGGTGCTCTCGCAGTACGTCGAGGAGCGCTACGCCGTGGAACTGCTCGCCGGCGGCGCCAGTGGCGTCGGCTATCTGCTCAAGGAGCGGGTCGCGGACGTGAAGGAGTTCGTCGACGCGGTGCGCAGGGTCGCTGACGGCGGCACGAGCATCGACCACGAGGTGATCACGCAGCTCATGGTGCGCAGCAAGAAGAGCCCGGTCGACAAGCTGACGCCCCGCGAACGCGAGGTGCTCGGGCTGATGGCACAGGGACTGTCCAACACGGCCATCGCCGGCACGCTCGTGGTGTCGGACGGCGCCGTGGAGAAGCACGTCGGCAACATCTTCGCCAAGCTCGGCCTCGAACCGTCGAACTCCGAGCACCGGCGGGTGCGTGCTGTGCTGGCCTACTTGGACAGCTGAAGCAGACGGGCGCCGTTGTCGTGCAGGATCGCCTGCTCGGCGGCGGCGTCCAGGCCCCACGACCGGATCGCCTCGAGCTGCACCTCGTACGGGTACGGGATGTTCGGGAAGTCGCTGCCGAGCACGACCCGGTCGGCCAGCCCGGCGACCCGCTCGGTCCAGCGCGCCGGCAACGGCACCATCCGCTCGCTGAACGGCGTGCCGACCATCGTGGTGTCGACGTGGACGTTCTCGTAGCGCTCGACCAGGTCCAGCGCGCCGGAGTAGTCCGGCATCCCGGCGTGCGCGATCACCGCGGTCAACCGGGGATGCTTCCCGAGCACCTCCGCGAAGATCCCGAGCCCGGTGTGCTCGCCGGGGTACGGCCCGTCGCCGCAGTGCACGACCACCGGCACACCCGCCTCGGCCAGCTGGCCCCAGACGCCGTCCAGCAGCTCGTCACGCGGGTCGTAGGCACCGACCTGGACGTGCGACTTGAAGCACCGCGCACCGTCTTCGAGAGCCTTGCGCACGTAGATGTCCGCACCGGGTTCCGCGTAGAACGTGCCCGTCTGGACAGCCTCGGGAACCCGTGCCGCGAAGTCCGCGACCCACTCGTTCAGCCACTGCGCCATGCCCGGCTTGTGCGGGTAGACCAGCGGTGCGAACGCCGAAACGCCCAGCTCCCGCAGCGCGGTGAGCCGGGCGTTCTCGTCAGTGCGGTACTGGATGAACCAGTCGACACCGGATTCGCGCACGCGGTCGAAGTACGCCCAGACCTTGTCGAGGACGCGCTGTGGCATGAAGTGGACGTGGATGTCCACCAACGCCATCAGTAACGACCCTTCAGGGCCCGTCCGTGCGCCTTCGCGATCTCGCGGTTGGCGTCGCGCTTCGCGATGTCCTGGCGCTTGTCGTAGGCCTTCTTGCCCTTCGCGAGGGCGATCTCGACCTTGACGTAGCCGTCCTTGAAGTACATCTGCAGCGGGACGAGCGACAGACCGGACTCCTTGGTCTTGCCGATCAGCCTTTCGATCTCCGCCTTGTGCATCAGGAGCTTGCGCTTGCGCCGGACCTCGTGGTTCGTCCACGTCCCCGCGACGTACTCCGGGATGTGCAGCGCGTGCAACCAGATCTCGCCGTCGTCGACCTGGGCGAAGGCGTCCACGAGGGACGCCCGTCCCATGCGCAGGCTCTTCACCTCGGTGCCGACGAGCTGAATGCCCGCCTCGTAGGTGTCCAGAATGGCCCAGTCGTGCCGAGCCTTGCGGTTCGACGCGATGACCTTCTGCCCGCGTTCCTTGACCATGGCGACAACTTTACGTGGTCAGTGAAATCGCAAGGCACTGCTTTATGGGTCTCGTTCGATGAGAGTCGCGGTTGAGACCCATGAAGCAGTGCCTAGAGCCGCACGTAGAGGCGCAGTGTCACGTACCCCGTCGTGGCCGAGATGACGATCGCGACGAGGAACAGCCAGGGCGAGACCAGGAGGATGTCCAGGTATCCGATCGGCGGGATGATGCCCGACTCGGTGAGGTTCCTGGTGATCCGGTCGAGGAAGAACGCCTTGAACAACACCAGGCCGGCGACCGCGGAGACCGCGCCGATGATGCCCGCGACGACCGCCTCGATGAGGAACGGCAGCTGCGTGTACCACCGGGTCGCACCGACCAGGCGCATGATGCCGACCTCGACGCGACGGGTGAACGCCGACACCTGGATGGTGTTCGAGATCAGCAGCAGTGCGGCGAACGCCTGGATGAGCGCGAGGATCAGAGCGACGTCGCGCAGACCGTTGAGGCCCTCGAAGAACCGCTCGAGGAACTTGCCCTGGTCGTCGACACCCTTGACGCCCGGCTTGCCCTCGAAGGCCTGCTTGATGACGTCGGTGCGGTCCGGGTCCTCCAGCTTGACGCGGAAGGTCGCCGGGATGGCTTCCGGCCGCGCGAGCTTGAGCAGCTCAGGCTGGGCCTCGAAGATCCGCTTGAAGCGCTCGAAGCCCTCGTCGCGGTTCTGGAACACCACTGTCTCGACGCCGGAGGTCTGCTCCAGCTGGGAACGCAGGCCCGCGCAGGGCTGCTGGGTGCAGTCCTTGTCGTTGGCGCTGACGTCGTTGGTCAGCAGCACGGAGACCTCGAGCTTGCCCGCGTAGTTGGCCTGCATCTTGTCGACCATGCGGACGACGAGCAGGCCACCGCCGAGCAGCCCGAGCGAGATGGCGGTCGTGAGGATCATCGCGATCGTCATCGTGACGTTCCGGCGAAGTCCGGTGACGACCTCGCTGAACACGAAGCTGGTACGCATCGGGGGCGGGGTTCCTTGGGGGTCGGGGGCTTTGGGGTGTCTTAACGGCCTACGCCGTAGACACCGCGTGCGTCATCACGGACGACTTTGCCGTACGCGAGTTCCACCACACGGCGGCGCATCGAGTCGACGATGCCGTGGTCGTGGGTGGCCATGATGACGGTCGTGCCGGTGCGGTTGATCCGCTCCAGCAGCAACATGATGTCCTGGCTCGTGTCGGGGTCCAGGTTTCCGGTCGGCTCGTCAGCGATGAGGACCAGCGGGCGGTTCACGAACGCACGGGCGATCGCGACACGCTGCTGCTCACCACCGGAAAGCTCGGTCGGGAACCGGTCCTCCTTGCCGTCGAGGCCCACCAGCTGCAGCACCTCGGGCACCACCTTGACGATGGTGTTGCGGGGCTTGCCGATGACCTCCAGCGCGAAGGCCACGTTCTCGGCGACCGTCTTCGTCGGCAGCAGGCGGAAGTCCTGGAACACGCAGCCGATGGACTGACGCAGGCGGGGGACCCTGCGCCGCGACATCTTGGCGACGTCGAAGTTGGAGACGTAGACGCGTCCCCTGGTCGGCACCTCTTCGCGCAGCAACAGGCGCAAGAAGGTCGACTTACCGGACCCGGAGGGCCCGATCAGGAACACGAACTCGCCCTTCTCCATCTCGACGGACACGTCGTCGAGCGCGGGACGGGTAGAGGTCTTGTAGACCTTGGAAACGTGTTCGAGGCGAATCACGAGGCGCGAGTCTACCCATGGCCGGGGTAAAGCCCCCGTTCCGGTTAACTTCCGGCCCCGGAAGGGCGGTCGGAGCCCTCCACAAGGCGTGGTCAGACCGGCACAACCGGTCGACGAAAAGCGCACGTTCGGGCCATCGGGAGAGCCGAACGTGTGCTTCGCCTCAGATCAGCATCAGCGCAGTGCCTTCGCTTCGCCTGCCGACGAAATCAGGCCCGTGTCAGCACGCGACGTCACACGGCCGGGGGTCCGGGGGCGAAGCCGCCCGGCTGGGGTCTGGGGGCTCGGCCCCCGGAAGACACGCGGAACGAGAAATGGCCCGCGCTCTCCGCGGGCACACCTCTCCCTCTGGTGCAGCCCTACCCCTGCTGAGACTGCTTGCGCCACCGGATGCCGGCCTCGAGGAAGTCGTCGATCTCCCCGTCCAGCACCGCCGACGGGTTGCCGACCTCGTGCTCGGTCCGCAGGTCCTTGACCATCTGGTACGGGTGCAGGACATAGGAGCGCATCTGGTTGCCCCAGCTGGAGCCGGAGTCCTTCAGCGCGTCCATCTTCGCCTGCTCCTCCTGCCGGCGGCGCTCGAGCAGCTTGGCCTGCAGGACGTTCATGGCCGTGGCCTTGTTCTGCAGCTGCGAGCGCTCGTTCTGGCACGACACCACGATGCCGGTCGGGATGTGCGTGAGGCGCACCGCCGAGTCGGTCGTGTTGACGCCCTGGCCACCGGGGCCGGACGAGCGGTAGACGTCGACGCGCAGGTCCTTCTCGTCGATCTCGACGTGGTCGGTCTGCTCGACGACGGGCACGACCTCGACGCCGGCGAACGACGTCTGGCGGCGGCCCTGGTTGTCGAACGGCGAGATGCGCACGAGACGGTGCGTGCCCTGCTCGACGCTCAGCGTGCCGTAGGCGTACGGGGCGGTGACGCGGAACGTGGCGGACTTGATGCCCGCCTCTTCCGCGTAGGAGGTGTCGAAGACCTCGACGGGGTACTGGTGGCGCTCGGCCCAGCGCGAGTACATGCGCAGCAGCATCTCGGCGAAGTCCGCGGCGTCGACGCCACCGGCCTCGGCGCGGATGGTGATCAGCGCGTTGCGCTCGTCGTACTCGCCCGACAGCAGCGTGCGGACCTCGAGGCCGGCGATCTCGCCGCGCAGCTTCACCCGGTCGTTGTCGGCGTCGGCCAGCGCGTCCGCGTCGTCGGCTTCCTCCGCGAGCTCGTAGAGCAGGGGGAGGTCGTCCAGGCGGTCGCGCAGTCCGGTGACACGGCGCAGCTCACCCTGCTTGTGGGAGAGCTGGCTGGTGACCTTCTGCGCCTTCTCCTGGTCGTTCCAGAGGTCCGGCTTCGCAGCCTGCTCCTCCAGATCCGCGACCGCGGCGCGCAACCCGTCGAGGTCCATCACCGCCTCGATGCTCGACAGAGTGGCGGAGAGGTCCTTGATGTCTGCTTCGACGTCCGGGTTCACGCAAAAAGATTACGCCAGCACCGGTCGTCGGTCGCGACCGGTGCTGAGCTGGCGTCCGCACGGTGGCCATGGGCTGGCGTCGCGCGCTTTCGACGTCCAGGCGGGCACCTCGTGCCCTACTGGGCGCCGGAAGCGACCGGCGTCAGCCCATGGCCGCCGTGCTCAAGCCGTGGGAATGGCGTCGAGCAGCTTGAGAACGGCCTTCGCGTGAGCGAGACCGAACTCGGCCACCGCCTTGGCGTAGGGGTCCTCCGCCGTCTTGGCCGCGCTCTTCGCGGTCTCCTGTTCCTGACCGTACGCCGAGCGCGCGGTCGTGATCAGGGACTCGCGCTGCTTCGCGGTCAGCGAGCCGGCGTGCACCAGGCGCAGGATGAGCGGGCTGCGCAGGTGGTCCGGGCCGGGCTCGGACAGCAGCCAGTTCTTGAAGGCCTTCTTGCCCGCCGCCGTCAGCACGTACTGCTGGCTCGACCGCGGTCCTTGCTTGCCGAGGCGCAGCAGGCCTTGGTCAGCCAGCGCGGGCAGCTCGCGGTACACCTGGCTGCGGGTCACGCTGAAGAACGCGCCGAAGCGGTCTCCTGCCTCCGCCACCAACTGGCCACCGGTCTTGGGTCCGTCGTGCAGCAGCCCGAGCAGGGCGGCTGCGGTCGCATTCAGGTCTGACACAACGACAACGTTCCCACGTCTGGGGGAAGCTGTCCACAATGGTCAGCCGTTCTGTCCACAGTGGCTGATCACCGGGCTAGTCTGATGGGCCATGCGGAGCAACGAAAAGTCTCGCTGAGTAAGCGGCAGTTTTCCAGCCTCACGCGTTTGGCCGCTTGACCGTCTGTGTCCATCCCGGATGGAAAAACCCTTTCGCAGAAACGAAAGTCACCCGATCTCACTCGATCGGCGGTACGACTCTCACCGGCCGGAGCCACCCGAATGGACGGACGTGAGCCTTCGTCGCACGACCTGGTGATGTCCGCGCGCACCCCTTTCCCACGCCTGCACAACCAGGAAAATGATCATTGCCAGGCAGGCCGGGCGAGACCGAGCGAGACCACGGAGGTCGGGGACGATGAAGAACATCAAGTGGCTGGACCACAAGAAGGTGGCGGCGCACACGGTGGCGTGGATGACCGGCGGCATCCCGGAGCAGGCCGGCAAGGACGAGTGCATGGTGTGCGGCAAGCAGATCCGCAAGCACCGCACGGTCAACGGCGAGGG
>JAVXWK010000421.1:0-9544 GCA_032230575.1 Pseudonocardiales bacterium
GGGCCCCCACCACCGTTTCCGTCAGGCGTCACAAGCGTCGCCCAACGCCCGCGTACAGGCCGTCCCTCCCGCTGTCGTGCTGACTGGCCGGTCCGTCGCCTGGCCGCCAGGTCGATGTGGTGACCAGACCGGGCTCGACGAGCTCGTAGCCGGTGAACAGCTCCAGAACCTCTCGCCGTGTCCGTGGGTAGACGCTGTCGGGGGAGGATCTCATCGCGTCGACGATCTGCTCGGCGCGGGCACCGTCGAAGTCGTCGGTGAAGTGGGTCAGGGCCAGGTAGCTGCCGGGAGGCAGCGCGTCACGGTAGCGGGCGAAGACGCCGTGAAGGTTGGCGTCGGGCGCGATGAAGTGGCCGACGGTGATGGCCAGCAGCCCGATGGGCTGGTCGAAGTCGAGCAGCCGGCGGGTCGGCTCGGCATCGAGCACATCGTCGGCTCGCGTGACGTCGGCCTCCACGATGTCGGCGTTGTCGTTGTGGGCCAACATCAACTGGTTGTGCGCGACGGCGACCGCCTCGTAGTCGACGTAGACCACTCGCGCTTCCGGCGCGATGGCCTGGGCAATCTCGTGTACGTTGCCCACGGTCGGGATACCGCAACCGAGGTCGAGAAACTGCCGGACCCCCGCATCCAGCATGAACAGCACTACCCGCCTCAGGAACTCCCGGTTCCGCCGGGCGACAGCTGCCGCGTCCGGCTGCACGATTTCGAGCTTTTCCGCCAGCGCACGGTCGGCGGCGAAGTTGTGGCCTCCGCCGAGCAGGCAGTCGTAGACCCGCGATGCTCGGGGAACATCTGGATCCACCCCAGGTGACGGAAACGGCTCTCCTGCCACGTCCCCGGCGGTCACCGCGCCGCTCCGGAAGTAGCGAGCACAGTTCGGGTTGGATGATCGGAGCCCGCACGCAGGCGGTCCCGCCGTGGAGTCGTCATGCCTCCATGATCCGCATCGCGAGGCTCACCCGATCGAGACACCAGGTGTCGTCGGTCAAGTCGGAACGATGACCAGCACTAAGCGGTGATCATGGCTTGACCTGCTATTCAGGCCCGATCCTCGGAATCGGTAGGGGCGCGGTGGTGCGCGGGTGCGCCCGCCCGGCGCTCTGGGGCCGGGCGGGCTGTGCGTGGTCAGCCTTCGTCGGGTGCGCCGAGCAGGCGGGCGGCGAGACGGGCGTCGTGAGCGCGGGACTCGTCGTCGCCGCCCATTCCTCGCAGGGCCGACGTACCGTCGCTGGCGGTCCAGCCGGTGATGATGCCGTGCTCGCCGACGAGTTCGCGCGCGCGGACGATCGCGGCGGTCAGGTCGTCGACGTCCCAGCCGTCCGGGTCGACGTCGTGCCGCCGGACGACGGCCTCCACCGAGCTGTCGAACGGCTGGGCGAGGTCGCTGACGTGGTGCTCGGCGATCTCCTCGGCCAGGTGCTCCACGGCGGGATCGAGGTCGGGGTCGTGGTGGCCGGCTTGGAACGCCTCCTCGATCGCGTAGGCGTCACCCTCGAAGCGATCGCGTAGGAGGATGGCCAGGACGTCATCCATGTCGGCCGGGACGCCGGGTCCGAGGCGGCGGACGTCCTCAGCGGTGTCCGGGGTAGGCCCTTGCATCAACTGCGGGCAGTGCTTGCACCGCTCGGTCGAGGCGGAACTCCAGGGGCGGCCGCAGTGCCCGCAGGAGCCCAGGCCGAGCAGTGCGGCGTCGGTCCGCGGTTGCGGGCTGGGGATGCGGTACTGCCACTTGATGCGGGCGGCCGCGATGGCGTAGCGCTGCGCGGCCAAGCGCGCGGCCCGCTTCCAAATCGGGTCGTCGGTGTGGTGGACCAGCTCGTCGTAGAGCCGCGACGCGGTGGCGTAGGCGGCCTGCCGCCGGTGCGGATCGCCAGCGCGAAACCTGGGTTCGACCTCGGTCAGCAGGCGCTCCAGGTCGGTCCGGGACAGGCCGGTGACCATGCCGTTGTGCCCGGCCACGCGCCATGGATCGGTGCGGCGGCCCTGGATGCGGGTATAGGGCTGGTCGCCTCGGCGAGCGCGTTCGCGGTTGCGGCGCTTGCTACCAGCGTTCTCGGTCACGATCGTCCGTCTCCACGGTCGGGAGCCCACGCCACCCGACCGGCTGCGATCGACCGGTACATGAGGTGTTCGACTGCACGTGAGTCCCCAGATCCACCCGCGGTGGTCATCGACCCTTGTCCTCGTCGCCGTCTGCCCGCGTGGGGGGAGACGGCTCGGATTCCGGCAGCGACGTGCGGCAGCCGGGCAGACCGTACCGCACCAGGCTGACGTGCGGGTCCGGTAGCCGCCCGCGCCGGTCTCGTCCTTCCTGAGCCTGCGGAGGCACGACTGATGTTCGAGCGCGTGGCCTGATCTCCCGACGCGGAGTTTGGCCGTGCCCGCGGTGCGGCCAAACTCCGCGCGATCGCCGCCCGGCCAGGCATCCTGTCCAGGTGACCACGCAACAACCACACCCCGTGAAGCAGATGCTGGCCGAGCTGTCCGGGGTTCGTTTCCGGGTACTCGACGAACATTCGTATCGGGTCGAGGACGCCGGGCGGGTAGCGACCTTCCGGCTGCAGCTGTTCATCAGCGCGGCAGGGTTGCGGCCGGTCGCGGTGGCCGTCCAGGACGTGACCGAGGGAGGAGTCTCGCTCACCAACGGCTGCGAGGCCATCGTGAGCCAGGTGTGGCAGGACCACTTTCCTGATCAATCCCTTCCACCGCTGTGGGTTCAGCGGATCATCACGCCGACCTATCCGCAGTGGGACACGAACGCTCTCAGCTCCTGGCAGATGGTCACCTTCGACATCCAGCCACCGCACGGCTTGTCAGCTCCAGAGTGGACAGGTGTTGCCCAGGCCGAACTCGACCGCTTGGTCGGCAGAACGGTCGACGATCAGCGCGGCCGCGCGGCCACTGCCCCTGAACCGTCAAGGGACGACATCGACTACGCGCTGGTGCCGATGCACCAGATGCCACAGGGGAACCCGTTCCGGGCAGCGTGCATGAACGCCGCGGCGATGGCGGCCGCGCCGCCGCGGCGGAGGCCACGGTGGCGCGGCCGCGGGGACGACACCCCCGATGTTCCCGTCACCAGCGTTCCCGTCACCGGGACCTGCTGCTGGTACCACGGCGGCGACTGGGTGGCCGTCACCGACACCGCTGCCCGCCTGATCTGCCAGGTCAAAGCCCGCGGGCTCGGCGCGGACGACGAACTGCGCTTCGTCGTACTTGAGGCCGGCCGAGCCGAAGGCCTCACCGGCTGGGCGCAGCAGGCGTTGAACAGCCTGCTCATGGACCCGATCGTGGTTGTTCACGCCGGCGACGGGCACGAGGTGGGGTTCGTCAACGGCCAGCACCGGGTCCGCGCGATGCGCGAGGCGGGCGTGACCGAGGTCCTCGTCGCGGCACGCCCGCTGATCGGCAAGGTCGTCGGGCCGCCACTCATCGACGAACGCTGAACACGGGCGCCCTCCAGCAACTACTAGGTCCGCCTGTGGACGTCGCGGGACGTGCCGCGAACGAGTCGATGGCCTCGTCGAGGGAGGATCGCGGCCTGAACTTGAGCTCCACCTGCCGAGCAGGGCACCGTGTCGGCCATGAGCGACAGAATCAGCGTCGAGCGCCTCCGGCAGATCGAAGCCGAACTCAGCACCGACATCCTCACCGACGACGACCTGGTCACCGCGCTGAGTGACGCAGGACTTCCGGAGCTGGCGCGGGTCGTGGCCAGGTTCGCCCACCACGGCCAACCCAGCCCCGAGCAGAGCCGGCCTCGGCTTCAACTCGTCGTCGTCGACGACCAGCCCCGGTGACCAGTGTGGTCGCGTGCCAACCCCGCTCGCACTGGTCAGCGCAGGCCACGCCGAAGAACCAGATGGTGATCAGCCGTGCACCGGTGTGAGCTTGATGCCGAACCCGCCTGCCCAGGCAACGATGACGTCGGCCTTGTCGTTCGCGCGTTCCATCTCCGCCAAGACCACCGATCAGGGCTCCAGACCTGCCGGAACAGCGTCAGCGACGGACGGGCCTGTTCGAACCTGGTCGCCGAGGAGACGTGCGAGATCACGTTGCTTACGCCGATCCGTAGCGGAGATTTGCTCAGCGGTCGAAGTCTCAAAGTCAGCGGCACGAACCGGTAGATGAGCGATCGGTCCGCCAGAAACCTGCCGGACCCGTTGCCTCGCAGACGTTTCGCGACGATCTCTCCCGGCAGAGTGCCGATTCTTGTTTCTGCACAAGGGTTTTGGAGATGCTCCAACTTCGGCTCCGCGTATGCGCGCAGGGCACCACAGCGCAGCAGCCCCGCCGCTCGGCGCGCCGCCGTTCCGCGCCAACGGCGGCCGCACGTAGGTTCGACAACGCGGCACGAACGCAGAAAGGGCGGCCCCATCAGGAGCCGCCCTTCACCGATCACACCTCAGTGGCGTGCCCGGATGTTTCCCTGCCGCGTCAAGGAATCCATGTCGTGGGGAGTGGCCGTTCGCTTGGTCGGCTGGCCGGTCACTCCTGTTCCTCAACCCAGAAAGGGGCAACACCGGAATGAGGGTAGGTACCGGGGGAGCCGATGCGCCACCCCCGCACACCCACTGCTGCGCTGATGAGCGGCACACCAGCGGTGAAGGGCAGGCCCGGCAGCCCGCACCGATCAGCGAGAGTCACGCGGGGCACGGCGAGCAGCCTCCGGGCGTCGCCGAACAGCAGGAGAACCCGGCCGGGTTGATCGGCAGGATCACCTCCAGCTGGCCCAGCACGTTACGAGTGGTGACCCTGCTCGTGGTGGTCGTTGTGCTGGTGACCGCGTTCGCGCTGATCGTGCCGGCGGACATCGAACTGGGGCCGGTGAAGATCTCGCCGCACTGACCCGCACCGCAGCCCGCGGCACCTGGACGCGCCCCGGAAGCCGCCGGGGCGCGCCCAGCGTCCGCCCGTCGTGTCAACGTGCACACGAACACGATCGTCCAGGGGGTTAGCTGCCGCAGCACGACGACCGACGACGATCTCAGAGCTAGCTGCGGTGTCGAGAGCTCCTGGCACAACGAACCGCGCGACCATGTCGTCAGCTCGATCTGGCATTCAGGTGGCCGGCGCGGTCTCCGCGGCCGCCGCGTGAGACTCCTGCGCGCTTTCGATCCAGTAGTTGCGGATGCCCGGCTCGAGGCGGTTCCACTGACGGACCGGCAAATGCAGTCGGTCTCCACCGGACTTCGCGGCGATGTCGTTGGCCCACGCCGACATCGCCGTGCTCAGGACCTCGGCCTCGACCGTGTCGAGATCGCGCGGCACCTCGTCGGCGACGATCCGTCCGCGCGCGACATCCGCCATCGCCTTGTCCATGATCGCCTCGGAGATCGGGTGGGCGGCGAGGATCTCGTCCTCGGTCAGGGTCTTGTCGGCAAGAACGGACGTGATGACCTCGGTGAGCACGATGACCCGCCAAGCTCCAGGCTCCGCGTCTGCGGCTCCCTCGACCGCCAGGCGGAGCCTGATCAGCGCTCCGGCGCGCGCGCTGCTCTCCACCGCCTGGAGGTGCCAGGTTCGGGTGCCACGGAGGGTCTGTTCATAGCGCTTCTTCGCGCCCTGGCGACTGACCCCAATGAAGCCGCCGATGTCGCCCCAGGTCACGTGGCGGTCCTTGAGCGTTTCGATCACCAGGCGCTCGGTGGCGTTGAGGACCAGGCGCTCGTCGGGAATCAGCTTCAACGCCGTCCACAGATCATCGAGGGCGACGTCCTCAAGGCGCGGAAGATCGAGCTTGTCCAGAGCGGAGCGCGCATCCGGCGAGGCTTCCAGCACGGCCATGAGACCCGTGAGGACCTCACTGGCGACCGGCGCGTCGTGCCGCCGCCGGGGAACGGCGAAGCGGGCCAGCTGTGCCCGCGCGGCCGAGAGCTCACGTTCATCCATGAACGCAACTCTAGGTTGCGCTGATCAATCAGCGCAACCTAGAGTTGCGCTCTGAGGGGTAACCGAAGGTTGCACTGAAGGGAGTGGCGGGCGCGATGTCCGAGCTGATGACAGGAGCTTCCCCAGTATGGGCCTGCGCTCATCCCCATTGCTCGGCAACGATGACCACGCCCGACGCGGCCTTCTCGATCGCGAGCATGTCGGTAGCGAACCTGCCCTCGAACCGCTGCGGCACGCTGGGCAACCCGTAGTAGAACGTCAGCACCCAGCTGAGGGCGGAGGTGAGTTTGGCGAGCTCCTCGCCGAGCTTCTCCGGCCGGCCTTGGGTGTCGACGGCGATCGCGAGCGGGTACCGGTGCAACGCCTCCCTCACTGCGTCGCTGTGCACCCCGAGCATCTGTCGTACCTTGACCAGCGGATACGGTCCTGGCGCGCGGGTCGGATGCTCCTGGAGCGTGGTGACAATCGCACGGGCAACACCGGTGATTGCCTCGACGAACTGGTGTCGTGCCTCGGCATCGTCCGCGCCGTATCGGTTCTCGAACACGATCACTACCTTGGCATGGGTCCGCGGGTTACGCGGCTGCGCGCAGCTGGCCGGGCTGTCCAGCGTGGTCGACGGCACCCACTGGCAATGCGCTCGAAGATCAGCAGTCCGGGCGATCGCCGACGCGCACCGGGTTCCTGTCGTGGCGATCGCGGCGCAGGTGCCGGTCGAGTCCTGCGTGCCGTCACGCGGTCGGATCGCCGTTGGACGCCGACGTGCTGGAAGTGTGCGGGGTGCGGGCGATGTAGTGGCGTGAGGGTGTGACCCAGGTGGAGTCGATCGTGAGACTCGCGATGGTGAACTGCTGGCCGTAGGCCCTGACCTTGAGGTGCCGGGGTGGTTCAAGGCTCGGGTGGGCGTCGATGAGCGCGTTGAGCAGGGCCGACGGGACGTGGGACCACGGGGCCGCTGTCGGCCACTGGCCGTCGCAGGTGACGTCCAGGCGCAGCCCGGACGTGTACCGCATGACGCACCGGTCGTGCCACAGCACGGCCACCGAGGACGGCGCCTGCCAGGCATCGTCGAGGATGGCGGTCATCCAGTCGTCGGCCTCGTCGAGGCTCCAGTTCCGTCCGGTGCGCAGCAGGATCGAGCAGCCGCTGCGGCGGAACTGGCTGATCTCGTAGCGCCGGTCGGCGCCCACCGTGGCGGGCATGTCCTGCTCGGCGAGGGCGACGCCATAACCGCTCTCTATCCAGGACATGTCGCGGTGCAGGTCGATGGGTGCCCGTACGACGGTGGCGACCAGGCCGTGCCGGTGGTCGCGGTCCCACAGCACCGAGTCCAGCCAGGCACCGTCGTCCTCCAGCGGCGATGGCCAGATCCGCCGTGAGGGCCGGTGCGGGTGGAAGTAAGCGTTGCGGGCGTACTCGGTGCGGGCGTGCTGCATGCCGATCGAGTCGTAGGCGCTGAGCACCACCCGCGTGCCGTTGAAGTTCAGGGCCGCGCGCTGATCGGGCGCCACGACGCTGGATCGGGCAGCTTCGATCGTGACACCGAGGCGAGGCCGGCGGCGAGGCCAGCGGAACCAGCTTCCCGCTGGCCTCGCCGCGGTGTCACCGACACGAGCAGACCACTCGGCGAGGCCAGCGGCGACCTCACGCGGGTGCGGGCCCGCAGTCCAGTCGACGACGATCGCGTCCATCCGGTCGTCGACGCGGTAGCCGACATCGCGGGCCCCGTCCAGCAGCCGCTCGGCCCGCAGGGTGAGGACGAGCTGGCCGAGCACGCGGTGCCGCTGATCCGTGGTCTGCTGGTCGGGTAGCTGCATGGAGTCGACGGTAGCGTGATCAGCCGCCGACCGGCATGTGCACGGCTGCAACCGGGTTCCAGCCGAACCCGTCGGGGTGGAAGGTGTCCTGGTCCGGTCAGGATGGCGCGGGCGGGCATCGTGGGCACCGTGGAGTGCTCGCCCTGCGGTGTCCCCTCCGGCGATGCATCGAGCAGCGCTTCCTGCAGGCTGGCGCCGTCGAGGCGTGGCTCGTGGTGCCGTCGACCTGGCTCAGGTTTTCTCGGTGCGTGTGGTGAGTTCGATGATGCGTCCGCTGAGCATGTTCGCGAGCAGCCACGTCCAGCGCAGCCCTGCGTCGTTGCCCAGCGCGGTGACGCGCGGTTTGATCGCCGCGGCTGCGGCCTGGTCGCCGCGCTGCACCGCGTGGACCAGGTCGCGGGTGAGCACGCCCAGGGTCCGCAGGTCGTCCTGGCGGTCGAGGCCGTCCACGGTGCCCATGCTGACGAACGTGCCGTCGGCCTCGGTGACCAAGGCCCGGCTCCACGCGGAGGAGGCCGGGATCAGTTCAGCCAGGCCGGTGATCCATACCCACACGATCGACCGGGGGTCGACGCCTCGCCCGATCATGCGGCTCAGGTACAGGTTCGCCGTCTCGTGGTTGCCCGCCACGAGGGTGCTGATCACCAGCGCCAGCACCGGTGCCAGGGCCATCGCGGCTTGTCCCTCCGCCCACCGCGAGTGCTCGCTGGTCAGGCCCGCGTGATCGTCGAACCCGCCGGCGTCCAGCATCACGAAGTGGAGCTGGCGGGCCCAGTAGAAGCTGCACTGCCACAGCTCGGACTGGGGCTCGCAGGCCGGGTGCAACACATCGCGGTTCACCCGCAGTACCTCGTTGAGGTTGTCCACGGTCGGATTGATGCCGTACACGGCGGAAGCGTCCATCAGTGCCGAGATCGGAGCGAGCCACGCCCGGTCCGCTGGCAGGTCCCAGTGCTCCGCGACGGCGGCGGCGTCCATGCGGGAGGAGGGCATCGCCGGCCACAGGATCGACGACCAGGTCCGCAACATCGTGGGCGTGCCCACGGTGGCGGCGGCCTCGATGAACGCGGCCTCGTAGGCGTCATGGTCCACCCGGTCCGGGAGAAACGCCGCCAGCAGCGACCTGGTCAGCTCCCAGCAGCGGGTCGTGTCAGCCTGCAACTCGGTCATGACGTCGTCGTCCTCGTGCACCGGAAGGAGTCTCCTCATCGGATGTGGCGCTGATCGGCAGCGTCGAGTGTGCCGGGTCGCGAGGGCACAAGTCGGCGCGGCCGGTGAGGATCACGACCGCGCTGGCAGCGGCGAGCAGACCTTCCAGCCTGCGGCAGAGCACCACGGCGTGCGTGATGCCGGAGATCAGCGCCGCGAAGTCGTCACCTAGCCGGTCCGGATTGCCGGTGCCGGGTGGCGGCGTCGATCGCGACCGTCCCCAACCGATCACGCACCGTTGTCCGGATTGGGTGTGCGGTCGCTGCCCTCGTACAGCTGCCGCCACCGTTCAGGCGTGCGCTCCTTGAGGATCTTCCGCCACGTCGAGTTGCCGTAGATCAGCTTTCGCCACTGGCCGGGCGTGCGCTCGCTGCTGTAACCCTCGTAGTAGCTCCGCCACCAGTCGGGGTTACGCGCAGGGGACAAGGCGACCACCTCACATCCGCTTACTTCAATTCGTCGCCGCTCAGCCGCGGCACGGATGTCTTCCAAGGGGATGTCGAGGCCCCAGTCCCAGGCCCCGTGGTTCTCGTAGAACCGGTCGAGCTCGCCTTCGTCGAAGTGCCGCCGGACCATCTCGTCCGTGCTGATGCCGAGGTGGTCGCAGTGAGCGACGATCGCCA
>JAVXWK010000443.1:0-14917 GCA_032230575.1 Pseudonocardiales bacterium
AGGTATGGCCGAAGCGATCCTGAAGCGTGAGCGGGTCCGCGACTACCTGCTCGAACTCATCGAGACCCACCCGGCGGGCGCCCCGATCCCCGCCGAACGCGTGCTGTGCCAGCAACTCTCGGTGTCCCGCCCCACCGTGCGCTCCGCCGTCGAGGAACTGGTCAACACCGGCCTGCTCGTCCGCCAGCACGGCCGCGGCACCTTCGTGGCCCGCGCCAAGATCACGCAGGAAATGGTCTCCGGCACGGGTTCCATGTCGCTCCCCCGGGCTTCTGGCACCTGGGAGTCACGCGTCCTCGAACACGCCCGCATCCCGGCCGGCGCCCGCGTGGGCCGCCGCCTGCGCCTCTCCCCCGCAGCCGAGATCCACTACATCGCCCGCCTGCGCCTGGTCGACGGCGAACCGATGGCGCTGGAGTACCTGCACGTGCCCGCTTTGGTCGCGCCCTCGTTGACGTTGCACGACATGGAGTCCGGCGACTTCTACGAACGGCTGCGCGAGCACGGCGTGCACGTCCGGGACGCGATCCAGTCGATCGAGCCGACCGTGACGAACGAGTCCGAGGCCGCGCTGCTGTCGGTCCCCGTGCTGGCACCCGCATTGTTGTTCGAGCGGCTCACCACCGATGCCGAGGGGCGGCAGGTGGAGTACGTGCACTCGATCTACCGGGGTGACCGGTATCGGATCGTCTCCCGGCTGACGCTGGGAGACGATCCGCGCGGCACGGTCGACGTGCAGGCCAGGGTGGGCCGCTCGGACCCGTTCTAGACGGTTGATTCCAAGGCGTCGGCGGCGAAGGTCACGGTTGCCCGTCACAGGAACCGGGCGGACTGGTTGTCGATGAAGCTTTGGGCCCGCTCCAGGGTGTGCGAGGCGTAGGTGCCGCTGGACCGCGCGTCCAGCAGCGCGTTCTGCTGGGCCTCCGTCATCATCCGCTGCAGCTCACGGCGTTGGTGCAGCGGACTGTCCGGGTCCTGCTCCACGAACATCTTCTCCACGCCCTCGCTCATCGCGAGCGTGCGTTCCCGCGTCTGTTCGAGCAACTCGGAGTCGAAGGACTGCCCGTTCTCCCGGCACAGGTCCGGGTTGCCCAGGAAGCTGTGCGTGGCCGTCATCAGCTCGCCCGCCAGCCGCGCGTACTCCCGGCGTTCGTTCTCGTCGTCGTTGCCGCGGACGCCGAGCCACCCGATCACCACCGGCAACGAGCCGCCCTGCACGACCAGCGTGACGATCGCGACCGTGAAGGCGATCAGGATCAGCTCCGGGCGGTGCAACAGGTCCGTGGGCAACGTCTGCGCGGCCGCCAGCGTCACCACGCCGCGCATGCCCGACCACGCCAGCACCGCGCCGCCGCGCCAGCTCAGGCCTTCGTTCGCGTAGAACGCCACGTCGGCCTGTCTGCGTTGCAGCGCGCGAACTCCCCGGTCGTAGCGTTTCTCGTCACCGGGACGCGGACCCCGTGCCGTGAAGCGGTCCAGAAAGGACTCGAGCTTGTCGACGAACGCGTCCGCACGGCGTTGTTGCCGGCGCAGCAACGCGATCAGCGGGATCACGAAGACCCCGCGCAGCACGATCAAAGCGAGCGTCACCACCAGACCGATCACCAGCGTCCTGGCCAGACCCTCCTGCGCCACATCGGCGACCACCGAGGTGAGCTCGAAGCCCATCAGCAGGAACACGCCGTTCTCCAGCAGCAACTGGATCGTGCGCCAGTTGGTGCGTTCGGAGATGCGGTCGTGCGCGGCGAACTTCCTGGCGCTCAGGTGCCCGGTGATCAGGCCGGCGACCACGACGGCGATCACGCCGGACGCGTGCAGCTCCTCGGCCGGGATGAACGCGAGGAACGGCACCACGTACGAGATCGCGGTGGTGAGCACCGGCTGCCCGTGGATCCGCGAGCGCGCCCACACCGAGCCGATGCCGACGACCGCGCCGATCACCACACCCACCGACACCGCGAACGCGAAGTCGCCCACCGCCCCGCCGAACGACACGCTGGCCGTGATCGCGACGATCGCCGTGCGCAGCAACACGAGCGCCGTCGCGTCGTTGACCAGCCCCTCGCCTTCGAGGATCGTGACGAGCCGGGGCGGCAGGCCGAGCTTCTTGCCGATCGACGTGGCGGCGACCGCGTCCGGCGGGCTGATCACCGCCCCCAGCGCGAGCGCCGCCGCGAAACCGATGTCCGGCAGCAGCCACCAGATCAGCAGCCCCGTGCCGAACGCCGACACGGCCACCAGCACCACCGACAGCGAGCCGATCGTCGTGAAGTTGCGCCGGAAGTCCACCACCGGCACGTTCACCGCCGCCGAGTACAGGATCGGCGGCAGCACGACCGTGAGGATCCACTCCGGTTCCACGAACACGTGCGGCGCGCCCGGCAACTGGCTGCAGCCCATCCCGACGAGCACCAGCAACACCGGCGCCGCCACCCCGAGCTTCGGGGCGAAGTACGACACCGCGACGATGATCAGCACGCCCGCGACGGCGAGCAACGCCAGTTCCTGCATGCGGCGGATCTTGCCCGATCAGGGCAGCACGTGCAGACCCGCCCGGTCGGTGCTCAGGCACAGTGAACAGATCGTGCCTTCGACGGCACTCGCCGTCATGTCCGGCCGCTCGTACGACTCCCCGCACACCACGCAGTCGTACGGCGTGCCGCTCGGGTTCCCGTCCGCGCCGAGCACCGGCTCGGCGATGCCGTCGTCGTTGCGGCGCAGGTAGAAGCGCCCCTTCGTGAGCACCGCCAGCAACGGCGTCAGGACGATCGGGACACCCACGGCGACGAGTGGCGAGTACGGCTGGATCGCCGCGCCGAAGAGTCCGAAGTAGACGGAAATGGACAGGATGGACGACGCCAGGAACGACCCGACACCGACGGGGTTGACCGCGTAGAGCATGCCGCGCCGGAACTCGGGCTGCTTCGGCGACAGCTTCAGCACGTACTTGTTGATCGCGATGTCCGTGGCCACCGTGACGACCCACGCCATCGCGCAGTTCGAGTAGAAGCTCAGCAGCTTGTTCAGGAAGCTGAACATGTCCGCTTCCATCAGCACCAGCGCGATCGCGAGGTTGACCAGCACGAACACCAGCCGTCCCGGATACCGCTTGGTGACGCGCGTGAACGAGTTCGTCCAGGCCAGCGACCCGGAGTAGGCGTTGGTGACGTTGATCTTCACCTGGCTCAGCACGACCAGCACCAGCGCGAGCGGCACCACCAGCCACGCCGGCATGAACTGCTTGAACACCCCGGTGAACTGCTCGATCGGCTCCACCGCGGCCACCGCGCCGACCGCGTCGAGCACGTAGACCGCCATGAAGACGCCGATCGCCTGCTTCAAAGCCCCGAACACCACCCAGCCGGGCCCGGCCATGATCGTCGCGGTCCACCACGCCCGCTTGTTCTCCTCAGTGCGCGGCGGCATGAACCGCAGGTAGTCGATCTGCTCGCCGATCTGCCCCATCAACGACAGGCACACCCCGGCGCCGAGCATGACCGCGGCTGTGCTCACCCCGTTGTCGCCGTACTCCAGCCAGCGCCGCACCGAGTCCGGCTCCTGGGCGATCAGCACGACCAGCGGCGCCACCATCAGCAGCAGCCACAACGGGTTCGTCCAGCTCTGCAGCTTCGCCAGCACCCTCATCCCGTAGATCACCAGCGGGATGATCACCAGTGTCGACGTCAGATACCCCAGCCACAGCGGCAGGCCGAGCGCGTATCGCAGGCCCTGCGCCATGATCGAGCCTTCGAGCGCGAAGAAGATGAACGTGAAGCTCGCGAAGATGACGCTGGTGATGACCGACCCGTAGTACCCGAACCCGGATCCGCGGGTGATCAGGTCGAGGTCGATGTTGTACCGGGCGGCGTAGTAGGCCAGCGGGAACCCGGTCACGAAGATGACGACCGCCGCGAACAGGATCGCCAGCAACGCGTTCCCGGTCCCGTGCGTGAGCCCGATCCCGGCGCCGATCGAGAAGTCCGCCATGTAGGCGATCCCGCCCAGCGCCGACGCCCCGACCACCGCGGGCGTCCAGCGCCGGTACGTGCGCGGGGCGAACCGCAGGGTGTAGTCCTCCAGCGTCTCCTTGGACGCTTCGAGCGCCGGCGCTCGCACCTCGTCGTCAACGGTCATGGGCCGTGACGCTAGGAAGCCGGTGTTTCCGCCGATCACCGCGTCTGTCACGGACATGTGACGTACTGTCAGCGCCCGTGGATGATCTGGTGGCGTTCATCAAGGAACGCAGGCGCGCCGACGAGGCAGCCGCGGCGGCGTGGGCAGCGCGTTCGGCGACCATCTCGGCCTGGGCCGGCAAGGTCGCGACCCTGCTGAGCCGCCACCAGATCCCGGCCGAGCAGACCCTCTACGACCGCGTCGGCGAGCAGAAGGTGCGAATCGCGTCCGGCTGGCTCGTGCTCACCACCCGGACCCAGAGCGCGGCGCATCCCGGCGTGCTCAAGGACGCCGGGATCCTGCTGACCCCGAGTGGTGAGCTCTGGCAGTACGACAACGAGTGGCCGATGTCCGCCCGTCTCACCCCGGCCATCCCCGCGTTCCGCACCGCCGAGGGCGCCGCGTTGATGGCCAGGTGCGAGTGGATTCTGGACAACGTCATCGAAGCCTTCGCGGACGCGTTGGCCCGCAACGGCATCGACGTCGCCGAGCTCGAAGACCTCTAGACCTGGTTCAGCTTCCAGATCCGGATCGTCTTGTCCTCACCAGCGCAGGCGATCCGCTCGCCCTTGGGGTCGAACGCCGCCGTCAGGATCTGCCCACCGGCACCGATGACGTTCGCGCGCACGGACTTGGACGCCACGTCCCACAGCTGCACGGAGTTCCCGTGGCCGTACGTCGCGATCGTCTTGCCGTCCGGGTGGAACAGGGTCTTGGTGATGATGTCGTCGCCCTCGGTGCGGTCGAACACCACCTTGCTGGTAGCGGACTCCACGTCCCACAGCTGCATGCTGTTCGTGCCGTCGTCGTCCGGCACCGCGAGGGTCTTGCCGTCCGGGGAGAACGACACACCGCTCGCGGACGAGTCGTTGATCGTCCTGACCAGCTTGCCGGTGGCCGGGTCGACGAGCTTGATCTCCTGGAACTTCGTGCCGCCGTACGCGAGCAGCTTGCCGTCCGGGCTGAACGTCAGGTCGTCGCCGCCGTGCGCGTCCGTCAGGCCGATCTTGATCTTGCGGGTGGCCACGTCCCACACCTTCAACCCACCGGTGTGGGTCAGGCCGACGATCGTCTTGCCGTCCGGGTGGAACCGCAGGACCTGCATGATCGAACGAGCGTCGTCCAGCGTGCCGATCTGCGTGCGGTCGGCGAGGTTCCACAGGAACGTGGTGCTGTCGGCGGTGCGGTTGCCGCCCGCCGCGAGGATCTTGCCGTCCGGGCTGATCGCGACCGCGCACGACGAGGCGCCGCCGGGGCCGTCCGGGTTCTGGACGGTGCCGAGCAGCTTCCCGGTCGAGGTGTCCCAGATGCGGACGATGGCGCCGTCGATGCCGTCGTCGCCGCTGACGAGGATCTTGCCGTCCGGGCTCCACGCGATCGACGTGACGGAGTCCTTGTGGTCGGACAGCTGGATGTGGTCGGTGATGTCGGCGACCTTGCCCGGCTTCGAGACGGACGAGGTCGTGGACTGCTCGGACCCGCCCTCCTTGTTGGAGAGCTTCTTGTCGTCGGTGGACGGCAGCTCGGCCGCGTCGCCGCTGTTGTCCTTCTGGGTCAGCCACCACGCGGTGCCGCCGCCGAGCAGCGCGACCGCACCGACTCCGGCGAGCAGCAGCGTGCGTCTGTTCGGCCCTGCCTTCGCCGCCACGGGCAGCACGACCGGCCTGCCCGCCAGCAACGCCTGAGCCTGGTCGACGGACGCGCGCTCGGCCGGGTTCTTGCGCAGCAACCCACCGAGCAACGACGACAGCTGCCCGGCGCGCGCCGGGGGCGGCGGCTCCTGGGTCAGCAGCATCGACAGCGTCGTCATGAAGTCCGTGCCCTGGTACGGCGGCCGGCCCTCCACCGCCGCGTACAGGGTGGCGCCGAGCGACCACATGTCCGTCGCGGGCGTGATCGCCGCGCCAGTGCCCTGCTCGGGTGCCATGTAGGCGGGCGTGCCGACGATCGAGCCGTCGGTCGTGAGCGGCACGTCGCCGGTCAGCCTGGCGATGCCGAAGTCCGTGATCACGACCCGGTCGCCGGACAGCAACACGTTGGCGGGCTTGAGATCGCGGTGCACGATCCCGGCCTGGTGCGCCGCCCGCAACGCGCCCAGCATGGCGTTCGCGATGTAGGAGACCTGGTCGACGGGCAGCGCGCCACGGGCCTTGATCGCGTCGGCGAGCGAGCCGCCGCGCACGTACTCCATCACGATCATGGGCGTGCCGTTGTACTCGACGACGTCGTGCACGGTGACGATGCCGGGGTGGTTCAGCTGGCCCGCGAGCTGCGCCTCACGCATGGCGCGCTGGCACAGCAACGCCCGCTGCTGCTGGTCCAGCCCGGCCGGTAGCAGCAACTCCTTGATGGCGACCTCACGGCCGATGACCTCGTCACGGCCGAGCCACACCCGGCCCATGCCGCCGGCGCCGATCACCTGAACGAGCCGGTAGCGCTGCGCCACCAGACTTCCCGTCGCATCTGTCACGGCGCGCAGCGTAGATGAGAACACGCTCCCATTCGCGGGGATCCCTCAAGTTCGCGAAGTACCGGAACTGTTGGCGCCCAAGCAACATTGTGCGCGCTCAATCGGTCGACAATGGACCGGTCGCTAGTGGACTCGCGCGATCTCGACACCGACCTCACCGAACATCCTGAGTTTCCGCAACCGCGTCGGCTCGACGGTGAACCCGGCCGCGGCGATCCGCATCGACACGGCGTCACCCACGTTGTCGTGCAGGTGCTCCTGCATCTGCCCGCTCGCACCGCGTTTGTGGCCGAGATGGGAGTGGTCGTGCACCGCCGCGTCGGCCAGCACCAGCACGCCGTCCGGCCGCAGCACCCGCCGCACCTCCGCCAGCATCTCGTCCTTCGACGGCGTGTCCAGGTGGTGCAGCATCAGGCTGGAGAACACCACGTCGAACGAGTCGTCCTCGAAAGCCAGCTCCTGCGCGAACCCGCGGTCCAGCCGTGCTTCGAGTCCAGCCCTCCGGAGCTTGCCCTCGGCCCGCGCCAGCATCTTCAGGTCCGGGTCCACGCCGGTCAGCGAAACGGTTCGATGCCGCTTTCCGGTCGCCCGCAACAGGTTCCCGGTGCCACAACCGACGTCCAGCACCCGCTGACCGTCCCGCAACCCGGCCAGCGCGACCATCTCGTCGTGCACGCGGGCCAGTCCCGACACCCGGTGCAGCACGTCGTAGAACGGCAGCAGGTAGTGCTTGCCCATGCCGGGCAGGTAGTCCCGCTCCTGGGACGATATTTCGGCCATGAACTCATTGTGACCGCTCTTGCAGCAAGGTTCCTGTGCCGATCCGTGGTTTGAATGGGATGATTTGACGGTGCGCACCCGACGAACGGCCCTGAGCGCCGACGAGCCCGCGACCTACACGTGGCAGCCCGTGCCCGGCGAGCTTTCCGTGGCGGCCATGCGCCTCGGGCACGACCCCGTCGCCGACGGTTCCCACGAGGCCCACTCGCACGACTTCCCCGGTATCGCCTACTTCTGGGCGGACGGCGGCATCGTGCGCACCGGCAAGCACATCCGGCACGTCGAGGCGGGCGACCTGTTCGTGATCGCGCCGGGCGACGTCATGGGCCAGGCCCACTCCGACGACCTCCTGGGCGCGCAGGGCTGGGGTGTGTTCTTCACGGCCGACGCACTCGGCCCGGAGACCCCCGGCGCGCACATGGCGTGGCGCACTCACCCGTTGCTGTTCCCGTTCGTCCACGGCGGCGCGACGAGTGCGCTGCGGCTCAAGGTGCCCGAAGCGCTTCGACCCGAGTGGACCGCCCGCATCGAAGCGCTTCACCAGGAACTGGCGCACCGCCAGGAGGGCTACCGGGAGGCCGTGTCGGCACACCTGGTGCTGCTGCTCGTCGGGGTGTCCCGGCTGGCCGCGGACGTCGTCGGCGACCTGCGGGAGAACGCCGAACCACTGCTCGCCGAGGTGTTCGACGTGATCGAGCGCCGCTACCCGGAACCGTTGTCGCTGCGGGAGGTCGCGGCCGCCGTCAGCATCTCGCCCGGCCACCTGACGTCGACCGTGCGGCGCAGGACCGGGCGGACGGTGCAGGAGTGGATCACCGAGCGGCGGATGGTGCAGGCACGGCGGCTGCTGGCCGTCACCGAGCTGCCCGTCAGTGACATCGGGCGGCAGGTGGGGTTCCCGGATGCCGGGTACTTCGCCAGGACGTTCGGCAAGCTGCACGGCATGAGCCCGACGTCGTGGCGCCGGGTGAACGCGGGCTGAACACCTGCGGACAGCCTGACGAGCCGTGGGCGATTCGTCGGATTCTCCCCTCGCCGTCGTGGCACTGTCGTGCCATGACCGGCGGGGAATCTTCCACCTTGAGTGACCACAAAAGAGACTTCGGACAGCGGTTCCACGCGCTGATGGAAGTTGTGGTGAGGTGGCTGCCGTTCGGCCTGTCGCGTGTCGTCGCGCCGAGCTTCCTGGGCTTCGCGATCATCAACGGGTTCACGTTCGCCATCGACCTGGTGCTGCTCATGATGTTCCGCAGCGGTCTTGGCCTGCCGGTGCCCGTCGCGTTCACCCTCGCGTACGTGCTCGCGTTCGGCCTGAGCTTCGTGCTCAACCGCGCGCTGAACTTCCGCTCGCACGCCCCGGTCGGCCCGCAGGCAGGGCTCTACGCGGTGGCGATCCTGATCAACTACCTGGCGTTCATCCTGGGTGCCGGCAGCGCGCTGACCGCGATCGGCCTGCAGTACGTGCTCTCCCGCGTCGTCGCCGGCGCCTGCGAGGCCGCCTTCATGTACAGCGTGATGCGCTGGATCATCTTCCGCGACACCAAGGGCCGGTAGAGAACGGCCACGCCTGGGACGGTTCCCAGTCGTGGCCGTCGAAAGCGCGGTCTACTGCAGGTACCCCTCGACCTCACCGACAGAGCGCGCGGGAACGTCGTCCGCCGACTCGCCTTGCGACCGGGCCGCGCGACGACGGCGCAGCAGGTCCCAGCACTGGTCGAGAGCTTCCTCCAGGGCGCGCAGCCTGTCGTGTTCCTCGGCGGACGAGATCTCGCCCGCCACCACGCGTTCGCGCAGGCTGTGCTCCTCCTCGACCAGCTCGTGGATGCGGCCCAGCACGTTTTCGTCGGTCATCTACGCCTGTCCCGTCTCGAAGCGGCTCACCTTCCCGGACTCTACGACGAATCTCCAGTAGGTGCGCATCTCACCCCAGGTGTCGTTGCGGTACCGGATGATCAGGGACTTTCCACCGTCGGAGGACGATTCGACCACCATGTGGCCGTTGTCGTCGAAGATCTCCTTGGCGGTCCACGCGCGGAGGTCCCGGTCGGTGCCGTCGTCGGACATCGTGGCGTCCGGCGTGAGCAGGTCGAAGAAGGCGGCCCTGTCACCCGCGTTCACGGCGGCGATGAACGCCTCAACGGTCGGATCGGTCGTCATGGCGTCCAGTGTTGTCGCAAAAGGACGCACACCGCACGGGGAGCGTCCGGCGAGCCGTCCGGACCGGCATCGAGGTCAGGGCACCGCGGCCAGCGACAGGCTGTTGCCGTCCGGGTCCAGCACCTCGACGTGCTGGACGCCGTTGGAGTAGGTCTCGACCGGCCCGTGCGCCACGTCGTGCGACGCGCACCGGGCCAGCGCCTCGGCCAACTCCGCCCCGCTCACCCCGAACGTGACCATGGACCCGCCGACCCGCGCGGCCCGCACGGCACGGGCGTCGATCACCAGATAGGCGTTGTCCCCCACCCGCCAGAGGTGTTCCTCGCCGATGACCTCATCGGCCTCGCGCCCGAAGAACACCTCGCGGTACCACGCCAGCGACCTGGCGAGGTCACTCACACACATCACGCTGTACAGGTCCATGCGAGGGTGGACCGGGTCAGCGCCTGGAACTCATCGGAGTCAGCTGCTGCGAGGCAGCATCACAGTGGACGGCGGTACCGCGCGGCCGGTCCAGACCCCCAGGCCGGACCGGCGGCGCATCATCGAATTCAGCACCCACTGAGCGTCTCCCCGGGCTCCTCACCAGGGAAGACGTTCGGACGACCCCGGACAGATCCGGACAGCCGGACAGTCCGGTCAGCCCTCCCAGCCGGAGCACTTCTCCTCTCCGGGGCCGAAGCACAAGCGCAGCCGCAAGTAGTCGACGTGCAGCTCCGCCGGAGACGTCCACCGGACGGCCTTGACCACGTTGCGGCCCGACACGGTCCCGATGTCCTCTGTGCGCGAGTAGTCGAGCGTCTTGCCGTACAGCACCCACAGGTGGACGTCGAGGCCGTCGTCCGCGAGATCCCGGACGTAGGTCCCGTCACCCAGCGACACGGTGTACTCCACGAACTTGCCCACGGCCTTCGCGTCACCGATGCCACCCCAGTCGGTGAACATCGTGAAGTCGCTGCCCTTCACCGAGCCCGGGTCGTAGACAGGTCCGGGATCGGCCTGGGCGGCCGGCGCGACGAGCATCCCCAGAGCCAGCGCGGCAGCCGTCGCGACAGTCAGTTTCTTCATGATCAGCTCGACCACTTTCCGCAGTTGTCCTCGCCGGGACCGAAGCACAGCCGCATCAGGATGTAGTCGACGTGCGTCCCCGCCGGCGAGGACCACTCGACCGGCTGGCTGACATTCGGCGCGGAGACGGTCGCGATCCGCTCCTTGTGCGCGGGCTGCCTGTTCTCGCCGTACTGGACCCACAGGTTGACGTCCAGGCCGTCGTCCGCGAGGTCCTTCACGTAGGACTTCGACAGGCCGAGCGTCACGCTGTACTCGACGAAGTAACCGGCGACGTACGTGTCGGCGCCGGGCTTCTCAGGCCTCATCGAGAACTTGCTGGGCACCGTCGCGCCGGGATCGTAAACAGGTTCGGTACCGGCCTCGGCAGCCGGCGCGACCAGCACCCCCAGCGCCAGCGCAGCAGCCGTCGCAACAGTCGATCTCTTCATGATTGCCCCCTTCGACCACGGATCTACCAAGCTCCGCGGTCGCTCACAAGCTGTTCGGACGATCCCGGACGCCCCGGAACCCCGCGCTCTCCAGCACCGCCGAGGCCCGCAGCCGTGCCTCGGCGGCCGCGTCCGCATCCCCGCGCGCCTCATACGCCCTGGTCAGAGCAACGAGCGCGAGGCCGGAGAGGATGCTCTGACCGGTGGCGGTCGCACGTTCGTGCGCTTCTGTCGCGTCGATCACTGCCGCGTCGGCGTCGCCGGCTTCGAGGTCCAGCCACGCCAGCTCGACCAGAGCGTCCGCCACGCCCGGCCCGTACCCGATCGCGACCGCCATCCGCCACGCCCGGCGCAGGTCGTCCCGGTGCCCGCGGACCGACGCGACCGTGATCAGCGCGTCGATCTCGACCCGGCCGGAGCCCTTGGCGAGCGTCAGAGCCTGTTCCGCGCACCTCAGCGCTTCCTCAGCACGCCCGGCGTCGCGGTGCACGCGCGCCAGGTCGTCCAGCGCGGCGGCCTCGCTGACCCGGTCCTCGTGGTCGTGGTTGAGCTGCTGTGCGCGTTCCAGGAAGTGCGTGGCCTGGCCGAGGTCGCCGAGGTAGCGGTGCACGACGCCGAGCGCGCCCAGGGAGTTCGCGGCGGAGCGGGTCTCGCCGATCTCCTCGCGCAGCTCGACGGCGAGCTCCAGGTCGGCCGCCGCTTCGACGAGCCGTCCGAGCCGCATCTCCGTCAGGCCGAGGTTGCCGAGCGAACGCGCGCGCCGGGCCGTGTCGCCGGCCTCGGTGTAGTAGGCGAGCTCGCGGCGGAAGCAGTCGGCCGCCTCCTCCAGCTGTCCCAGCTCCGCGTAGACACCGCCGAGGTTGCCGAGCGTGCTGAACTCGCGGAACCGGTCGCCCGCCGCCCTGCTGAACTCGACCGCGTGCTCGAAGTGCGTGGCGGCGGCACGGTGGTCGCCCGCTCCCCAGTGCGCGGTGCCGAGCGACAGGTGCATCGCGGCGGACGCACTCGGGTCGCCGTCGGCGACGGCCAGACCCACGCGTGCGACGGCCAGCCATTCCGCGGTGTGGCGGCGCAGCCAGTAGCAGCCGCGCAACGCGTCGGTGAGCAGCCACGCCATCGGTGTCTGCCCCAGCGTCTCCGCCCGCTCGATCGCGGTGACCACTGTGGATCGTTCCGCGTCGAACCACTGCAGCGCTTCGGTCGCGTTCGAGAACGTGTGCTGCGGCGTCACCGACGCGAGCACCGAGAAGTCCGGACGCACGGCGCGTGCCGCCGCCACGGCCATGTCGAGGTACTGCGCGTAGAGACGGGTGATCGACTCGGAGGCGCTTTCTTCTGCCGCGTAACGCTCACGCGCGTAAAGGCGGAGCAGGTCGTGCAGCCCGTAACGGCCGGCGGACCTGATCTCGACGAGGTGCGCGGCCACCAACGTGCGCAGAGCGGAGTCGGCTTCCGGGCGGTCGAGCAGCGCGGCCGCGGCACGCGCGGGCAGATCCGGCCCCGGCGCCACACCCATGCGGCGGAACAACATCCGCGCCACCGGATCGAGCGCCGCGTAGGAGTGGTCGAACGTCGTGCGCACAGCCGCGTCCGCGTCGCCCTCGATCTCGAGCGCGGTGAGCCGGTCGCCCGCGGTCAGCTCGGCCATCAGCTCCGCGATCGTCTGATGTGGACGATCGGCGAGGTTCGCGGCCGTGATCCGCAGCGCCAGCGGCAGATAGCCGCACAGCCGGACCAGCTCGTCGACCGCGTCCTCCTCGCGCAGCACCCGTTCCGGGCCGAGCACGCTGATCACCACGGCCGGGGCTTCCTCGGGCGAGAGCACTCCGAGTTCCAGCCGATGCGCGCCGTCTCGCGCCACGAGCCCGGCCAGACGGTCACGGCTCGTCACGACGGTCATGCAGCCCGGCCCGCCCGGCACGAGTGGACGGACGTGCGCGGCGCTCGGCGCGTTGTCCACCATCACCAGCACGCGCTTGTCCGACGTCAACGACCGGTACATGCCGATCATCGCGTCCTGCTGCAGCGGGATGTCCTCACCGGGCACGCCGAACGCCCGGATCGCGAGCGCCAGCGCCTGGTCGGGGGTGACCGGCGGCCCGGACGAGTAGCCGCGCAGGTCCAGGTAGACCTGTCCGTCCGGGAACCTCGCCGCCACCTGGTGCGCCCACTGCACGGCCAGCGCCGTCTTGCCCACACCCGGAATCCCGCACACCACCGCGAGCCTGCTGCCGCCCTCCAGCAGCGCCGTCAGCTCCTTGAACGCCTTGGCGCGCCCGGTGAAGCCCGGCACCACCGCGGGCAGCTGACGCGGCACGACGGCCGAGGCGCGCGACGGTTCCGACTGGACCCGGCGCCACGCGGTCAGCCACGGCCCGGCCTCGTCGTCCGGCACGCTGAACGCCCGCAGCAGCCCGCGGAACACCTCCAGCGCCGGAACGGTCTTCCTGCGTGGGCTCAACGCGTCGGCGAGCGTGCTGCGGGCGAGCCCGGACAGCTTCTCCATCGTCCGCAACGAGGGGTTCCCCGCCCACACCTTGAGCGCGCGCAGCTGAGCGATCAGCTCATCGATCGCGTGCGCGTCGTCAGGTCTCGGGGCGGACATGGCTGAAGCCTAATGATCGGCCGCGCGGAACGGGTGTCCGGCAGGCGGCCCGGCGAGGAGTTCGACCAGCGGCTGCTCAACGTGCTGATCGCGCGCCAGGACGACGCCCCGCAGCCGGCGCGCTGGGAGTCCGGCAGCGGCGCGCACAAGGAGGTGCAGGACCTCGCGGGCCGGATCGAGAAGTCCCGCGCCGCGCAGATCGACATGATGAAGAGGTTCCTCGACCAGGCCTGACGGGGTACCCCGGTCCGGACAGAGGAGGCCGAGATGCAACCAGTCCCGTTCGTCCCGTGGGTGTGGCGAGACCCGTCCTGGGCCGACGACGAACCCGGTCCCGACGAGGCCGAACTCGCCCGGCGCCCCGACACCGGCCTGATCGGCTACGAGGTCGAGGCGACCGACGGCGGCATCGGCAAGGTGGACGACGACAACGCCAAGGTGCCGAACGACTGCCTGATGATCTCCACCGGGCCGTGGATCTTCGGGCGCACCGTGGTGCTGCCGGTCGGCGTGGTGCAGCGGGTGGACCACCGCGAGCACAAGGTCTACGTCGACCGCACCAAGGACCAGATCAAGAACGCGCCCGAGTACGACCCGGACAACCACGAGGACTACCGGCGGCGCACCGGCGAGTACTACACGGACAGCTACAAGCTGATGCCGCCGATGCTCTGAGGGATCAGCTCAGTTCGGACACCACCGGTACCAGCGCTTCGACCACGGTCGACCGCACGCCGAGCACGCTCGTCAGCTCCAGCGCCCGCAACGGCCGGAGCACGGCGGGCGTGCCGGCCACGACGATCAGCGCGGTCCCCCGGCGCAGGCACAGGTCCTGGTGGTCCAGCAGCAGGCCGATGCCGCACGCGCCCAGGAACGTCACGCCGGTCAGGTCCACGACCACGGGCGCGGGCGGGTCGACGGCACCCACGGCGTCGCTCAGGCAGCCGGACAGCTCGTCGGCCGTCGCGCGGTCCACCTCACCGGCGACGTGCAGCACGACGGCGTCGCCGACAGTCTCCGTGGTGGTGTGAAAAGGAAGATCATCAAGGCACATCTGAGGGCAACCTCTCGCCAGGACGGCGTGACCGTCTAACGGGCTGGCTGCTCAACCCCCGTCCGACCGTAGCGCAGTCCGGCGCCGAGCGCGCTACGGGGAGCGGCTCGACCCGAATGGACCACGCCTGGCACCGCGTACGATCGGGCGTCATGGCGCTGCACCGGTGCGGCCGATGA
>JAVXWK010000452.1:0-4324 GCA_032230575.1 Pseudonocardiales bacterium
GACGCGGGCCCGGCGGGATCTGGATCTCCTCGAAGTCGAGCTTGCGGGTCTTCTCCGCCTCGGCCGCCATCTCCTCGTAGCGGTCGAGACGCGCCTTGGACTTGGCCTGGCGGGCCTTGGCGCCGGAACGCACCCACTCCAGCTCGTCCTTGAGGCGCTTCTGCAGCTTCTGGTCCTTCTTGCCCGAGATCGCGAGACGCTCGGCCTTCTTCTCCAGGTAGGTGGAGTAGTTGCCCTCGTACGGGTGGGTGCGGCCGCGGTCGATCTCGAGGATCCACTCGGCGAGGTTGTCCAGGAAGTACCTGTCGTGGGTCACGGCGAGCACGGCGCCGGAGTACTGCGCGAGGTGCTGCTCCAGCCACAGGACGCTCTCCGCGTCCAGGTGGTTGGTGGGCTCGTCGAGCAGCAGCAGGTCGGGCTTGCTCAGCAGCAGCTTGCACAGCGCGACACGGCGGCGCTCACCACCGGAGAGCGTGGTGACGTCGGAGTCCGGCGGCGGGCAGCGCAGGGCGTCCATCGCCTGCTCCAGCTGGGAGTCGATGTCCCACGCGTTCGCGTGGTCCAGGTCCTCCTGGAGCTTGCCCATCTCCTCCATCAGCTCGTCGGAGTAGTCGGTCGCCATCAGCTCGGCGATCTCGTTGAAGCGGTCCAGCTTCACCTTGATCTCGCCCAGGCCCTCCTGGACGTTGCCGAGGACGGTCTTCTCCTCGTTGAGCGGCGGTTCCTGCTGCAGGATCCCCACGGTGTAACCGGGAGACAGGTACGCCTCGCCGTTGTTCGGCGTGTCCAGCCCCGCCATGATCTTGAGCACGCTCGACTTGCCGGCGCCGTTGGGACCGACCACACCGATCTTCGCGCCGGGGTAGAACATGATCGTGACGTCATCGAGGATGACCTTGTCACCGTGCGCCTTGCGCACCTTTTTCATGGTGTAGATGAACTCGGCCATGGCGGCGATCGTAGAGCGGTGCTCAGAGGCTCCTGACCTCGGTCGCCGACAAGCAGCTGTCCACCCCCGGATCGAGCGTCACGCGGGTCGGTGACCAGCCCGTTCCGTTCGAACGTGAACGACTCTCGGCGACCGGGCCTCAGCGGCCCCGATCTACGAGCTTCCCTCCTTCGTGGATTGCGGTGCGCACATCATCTCCGGCGGCGCTGCCGGATCGGGCGGGTTCCCGAAGTCCTGTGCGCGGTTGCCCCGAAAGTCGCAAGATCAAAACGGGATCGCCTCTTCGACGAGATCCTCGCCGACCCGCGGTTCAACGACGGGAGTGGACCCCAGTGACTGCACGCGGCTCAAGTCCAGCCCCACGTGCAGCGCGTCGAGGAGGAGCGATGATCGTTTCACGTCGTCCTTCTCGTAGTACCGCATGCGCAGCTTGCCCTGGACGATCACGGGATCACCTTTAGACAGCGTGGTCTTGACGCTGTCGGCGAGCTTGCGCCAGCACGAGACACCGAGGTAGACCGACTCGCCGTCCTCCCAGTCGCCCAGCGACGTGTTGTAGCGGCGTTCGGTCGACGCGATGCGGAAGTACGCGTTCGTCTTGCCGTCCTCGCCGTGCTTGTACGTGATGTCGCCGGTGACAGTGCCAACAACGGTGATCACGGTGGAATTCCAGGACATCGGGTTCGCCTCCAGGTCGCGGGTGTGCTGGTCCAGGTTGCTCCGGGAGGCGGGGCGGGAACCGGGGCGGACGGGGATCTGTGGATTACTCGCGGGTTGTGGACAGGTCGCGATCTTCAGCCACCTCGAACCGCGAAATTGTCAGACCCCTGTGCTAGTGCCGCACTCGAGCCTCAGCGAATGAGTGAGCGCCCACTCATTGACATGAGTGAGGACTCACTCATACAGTTGCGGACGTGTCAGAGGAACCACGCCGCCGCCGCGCCCCCGCGATGAGCCCGGAAGATCGCCGCGAAGCGATCGTCCAGGCAACGCTGCCGCTCGTCGTGAAGGCCGGCGCGAACGTCACCACCAGCCAGATCGCCGCGGCGGCCGGCATCGCGGAAGGCACGGTGTTCCGCGTCTTCAAGGACAAGGCCGAACTGCTCAACGCGGTCATCCAGCGCGCGTTGCTCGCCGACGACGAAGTGGCCCGCATCGAAGCGGTGCCCACCGACCTGCCGATCGAGCAGCGGCTCGTGGAGGCGACCGGCACGGTGACCGGCTACCTGGACCGCATGTGGAGCGTCATGGGCGCTCTGCGCGAGTCCGGTTACCAGCCGAGCCAGGAGGACCACGAGAAGCACAAGGGCCCACCGGAAGGCATGCTGCGCGTCTCGAGCGCGATCGCCGAGCTGTTCGTCGACGCGGACCTCCGCACCAGCCCCGAGCACGCCGCCCGCCTGCTGCTCGGTTTCGTCTTCACCAACCGCCTGCAGGGCAAGGGTTTCGGCGAGACGACCGTCGAACCGGCGCAACTCGTCGAACTGTTCCTGCACGGAGCACTCAAATCAGGGGGAGCAGATGTCTGAGCTCATGATCGAAGCCACCGATGTCAGCAAGAGATTCGGTGACGTGCACGCCCTCGACGGCGTCAGCGTCACCGCGAAGAAGGGCACAGTTCTCGGCCTGTTGGGCCACAACGGCGCCGGCAAGACCACATTGATCAACATCCTCACCACGATGCTGCCGCTGTCCGCCGGCAGCGCGAGGATCGCCGGCTTCGACGTCTCGAAGCAGAGCCACGAGGTTCGCCGGCGCATCGGCCTGACCGGCCAGTTCGCCGCCGTCGACGAGCAGCTCAGCGGCCACGACAACCTCGTGCTCATCGCCCGGCTGCTGGGCGCCAGCCGCAAGCAGGCCCACCAGCGCGCGGACGACCTGCTGGAACAGTTCGACCTCACCGACGCCGCCAAGCGCAACGCCAAGACCTATTCCGGCGGCATGCGGCGCAGGCTCGACCTGGCCGCGTCCCTGGTCGGCAACCCGGAGGTGCTGTTCCTGGACGAGCCGACCACCGGCCTCGACCCGGCCAGCCGTCTGGCGATGTGGGAGATCGTCGAGAAGCTCGCCGCGGACGGCACGACCGTCCTTCTCACGACGCAGTACCTGGACGAGGCCGACCGGCTCGCCGACACGATCACCGTGCTGGCCAAGGGCAAGGTCGTCGCGTCCGGCACGTCGACCGAGCTCAAGGCCCAGGTCGGCCAGCGCACCGTGACCGTCACGCTCGACTCGGCGTCCGATGTGGACACCGCGCTGAAGGCGATCAACTCGGTGGGACTCCACCCCGTCGCCGAAGGTCTCACGCTCACCACGCCCGTCAGCGCGTCACGCGACCTCGCGACCGTCGTGCGCGCGTTGGACGACAACGGCTTGGAGGCGCACGAAATCGGCCTCGCGGAGCCCACTTTGGACGACGTCTACCTCACTCTCGCCGCGAACTAGGGGGACATCATGGCGACCTTGACCTGGCACGGCAGCAACTACCCGACACAGGTACTGGTGCTGACCGGCCGTTCACTCAGAGCTTTGCTGCGCACACCGCTGCTCGTCTTCTTCAGCGTGCTGCAGCCGTTGATCATGCTGACGCTGTTCAGCCAGATCTTCGGCAGCATCACCGGCACCGCGAACTTCCCACCAGGTATGAGCTACATCGACTACCTGCTGCCCGCGATCTTGGTGAACACCGCGATGCAGTCCTCTCTCGCGTCCGGCATCGGGCTCGTGCAGGACATGTCGAACGGTGTGCTCGCACGGTTCCGTTCACTGCCCATCAGGCCGAGCACGGTTCTGTTGGCGCGCAACCTGTCCGACGCGGTGCGGACGGCGTTCCAGCTCGTGCTGATGATCGCGTTCGGCGTGCTCGTGTTCGGCTTCCGGCCCGACGGCGGCATGCTCGGCACCCTCGCCGCACTCGGCCTCGCACTGGTCGTCGGCTGGGCGCTGAGCTGGGTGTTCATCGCGATCGCCGCCTGGGTCCGCAAGGCCGAGCTGATGCAGACCGTCGGCTTCCTGGCGATGTTCCCGCTGATGTTCGCGTCCAGCGCGTTCGTGCCGGTCGGCGGCCTGCCCGGCTGGCTGCAGGCGGTCGCGAAGATCAACCCGCTGACCTACGCGGTCGACGCCGCCCGCAGCCTCGCCCTGGCCCACCCGGTCACCGGCGTGGCAGGCGCGTTGATCACCAGCGGCGTGATCGCAGCCATCGGAGCGTTCTTCGCGGTCCGCGGGTTCCGCCGGCCGTTGGCGCTCTAGACGGTATGACGTGACCGCTTGATGTGAGTGGTCGCGGGCCGGGGCCTCGCTCACGCTTGTTCGTGGGTTGCCGGGCAGGAGTGGCCTGCTCGGCCTATCCGACAGGCGTGGGAGGCCCCGGTG
>JAVXWK010000517.1:0-4051 GCA_032230575.1 Pseudonocardiales bacterium
GGCACGCTCGACACCCGCGCGGACATCAACGAGCTGAACCAGCCGCCGATCGTGCTGGTCTGCAAGCTGGTGCAACAGGCGACGCCGAACAACGTGCCGCCGATCCTCGCGCAGACGTGCAAGCAGCTGGAGCCGATCCTGTCGGGTGCGGTGCCGCTGCAGTCGCCGGCGCAGATCGTCAGCGACCTCAACGCGGGCAAGCTGCCGTTGCCCCTGCCCTCCGCGGGGGTGCCGCGATGAAGAAGCTCGCGATTGTCCTGTCAGCGCTCGTCCTCGCCGGCTGTGGTTCCGGTGGGTTCGACGGCGTCTACAACATGCCGCTGCCCGGTGGAGCCGACGTCGGCGACCACCCGTACCGGGTCAAGGCGCAGTTCAAGGACGTGCTGGACCTGGTGCCGCAGGCGGGCGTGAAGGTCAACGACGTGCCGGTCGGGCGGGTCGAGCAGATCGACTTGGCAACGGACGGCTGGACGGCCGAGGTCACGATGCTGGTCAACGGCGATGTGCAGCTGCCGGCCAACGCGTTCGCGAAGCTGCGGCAGTCGGCGTTGCTCGGCGAGAAGTTCGTGGAGCTCGGGAAGCCCAAGGACGCCAGCGGGAAGCTCGCGGACAACGCGGTGATCCCGCTGGACCGGACCAACCGCAACCCCGAGGTCGAAGAGGTCTTCGGCGCGTTGTCGTTGCTGCTCAACGGTGGTGGTGTGGCGCAGCTGCAGAACATCACCAAGGAGCTCAACAACGCGATGCAGGGCAACGAGCAGCAGATCCGCTCGTTGCTGGGCAACCTGAACACGTTCGTCGGGGAGCTGGACAAGCACAAGGCGGAGATCGTCCGCGCGCTGGACTCGATCAACCGCCTCGCCGGGACGTTGGCGCAGCAGCGGGAGAAGATCGCGGTGGCGCTGACGGACCTCGAGCCCGGACTGCGGGTGATCGCCGAGCAGCGCACGCAGCTCGTGACGCTGCTGCAGTCGCTGGACAAGCTCTCGGACGTCGCGGTGGACACGGTGAACAAGAGCCGTGACGACATCGTGGCGGACCTGAAGGCGTTGCAGCCGACGCTGCAGAAGCTCGCCGAGGCGGGGGCGAACCTGCCCAAGGCGTTCGAGCTGTTGCTGACCTATCCGTTCCCGGACGCGGCGGTGGACGGCATCAAGGGCGACTACACGAACCTCTACGCCGACCTCGATCTGAACCTCGGCAACGTCCTCGACAACCTCGGCCGGTCGCGGCAGTCCCCGCTGGACTCGCTGATCCCGTCGGGCACGCCGCTGCCGTTGCCGAACATCCCGCTGCCCGGTCTCAGCCCCGGCACCGGGACCGGGTCCGGGCTGGGCGATCTGCTCGGCGGCCTGCTGGGAGGTCGCAAGTGATCACACGCGGCACCAAGCTCAAGATCGGCGCGTTCGTGCTGGTCGCGTTGCTGGGCATCTCGTACGTCAGCGCGACGTACGTGGGTCTGTTCAAGTCGTCGTCGACGGTCGTGACGATGCAGCTCGCCGACTCGGGCGGCATCTTCACCAACGCCGAGGTCACGTACCGCGGCGTCACGATCGGCCGGGTCGGACAGCTGCGGCTCACCTCGGAGGGCATCGAGGTCGACCTGGAGCTGGACTCGGACGCGCCCCGCGTGCCCGCGTCGACCGAGGCCGTGGTGGCGAACCGGTCGGCCGTGGGTGAGCAGTACGTGGACCTGCGGCCGAAGAGCGACTCCGGGCCTTATCTGGAGGCCGGGTCGGTCATCCCGCGGTCGGCCACCAAGACGCCGCCTCCGGTCGACGGTCTTCTGTCCAACCTGGACGCGTTCGCGTCGTCGGTGCCAACGGACTCGCTGAAGACCGTGGTCGACGAGCTGCACACCGCGTTCAGCGGCACCGGTGGCGACCTGCAGGTGCTGATCGACAACACCGCGGCGTTCACGGCCGCCGCCAAGGAGCACCTGCCGCAGACGACGCAGCTGCTGAAGGACGGCAAGATCGTGCTGTCCACGCAGGCCGCGCAGGGCGGGGCCATCCGGTCGTTCAGCGGTGACCTGCGGTTGATCGCGGAGCAGCTGAAGGCGTCCGACGGCGACATCCGCCGGTTGATCGTGGCGGTGCCGCCGGCTTCGCAGCAGGTGTCGGCGTTGCTCAAGGAGAGCGGGCCGAACCTCGGTGTGGTGTTCGCGAACCTGCTGACCACCTCGAACATCCTCGTGACCAGGCGTGATGGTCTGGAGCAGATCGCGGTGACGTACCCGATCGCCGTCGGTGGCGGCTTCACCGTGGCGCCGGGCGACGGCTCCGCGCACTTCGGCCTCGCGCTGAACGTGTTCGACCCGATGCCGTGCACCGTGGGCTACGAGGGAACCAAGATCCGTCAGGGCAACGACACGTCTGCCGCGCCGCCGCTGAACACGCAGGCGTACTGCGCTCTGGCGCGCGGTTCGGCGACCTCGGTGCGAGGCTCGCAGAATGCGCCGTACGGTGGAACGCCGACGACGCCGGTCGGCAACGCGACGACGCAGCCGGGCCTCGAGCCGACCGGGCAGCAGGCGGCTCCCGAGCTGCCACTGCTGACGTCGTGGGGCCAGCTGCTCGGTTTGCCGGAGGAGAAGAAGTAGTGCGGATCTTCACAGGACTCGCCGCGGTCTTCGCGGTGGTGATGCTCGTGTTCGCCGTGTTCAGCGGTTTCGTCTGGTACAGCTCGGCGCACTCGTCGGAGTCCTCGTTCGCCGCCACGCGCGACGACGCCCTGCGCTCCGGCCAGGTCGGCATCTCGAACTTCCTGACCCTGGACTACAAGAAGGTCGACGAGGACCTGCAGCGCTGGCTCAACTCGTCGACCGGCGAGCTGCGCGCGGAGATCGACAAGGACAAGGACTCGCGCAAGAAGCAGCTGGTCGACGCCAAGTCCGTGACCACCTCGAAGGTCCTGGACTCGGCGATCACCGAGCTCGACGACCGCGCCGGCACCGCGTCCATGATCGCGGTGGTCGAGAGCACGGTGACCCCTGCGGATGGCCAGAAGGTCACCAAGATCAACCGGTATCTGACCAAGCTCACCCGCACCGAGGACGGCTGGAAGCTTTCGCAGCTGGGCCCGTTGCGGGCGGGCGTCTGATTGGACTCGCACGTGCCCCCATCCCGCCGCCGCCCCATCCCCACGCCGCCCGCCGGAGGCCGCCCGAAGGTCGCCGGTCTGCACAGGCGCGGCTCCGAGGTGCCCGCCGATGAAGAGGCCGTGGCTCCGGGAGCTCCGGAGATCCAGGAGCTCGCGGAGGAGCAGGAGGCCGACGAGCTGAAGGCACCGGAGGCGGTCGAGTGGACGCCGCCCCCCGCTACCGCGAAGAAGCCGGCCGCCAAGAAGAAGGCCGCCGAGCCAGTGGCCGAGCCGGCGGCGCCTTCGAGGCCGTCGTGGATCTTGCCGGTGGCCCTGGTCGTGGTCGGCGTGCTGCTGGGTGGCCTCGGCGGCTTCTTCCTCTACAAGTCGCGCGCGGTGTCCTACGACGCCGCCCTCGTCGACTCCGCGACCACCTCGGCGGTGAACGGCCAGATCCGCGAGGCCGTCGAGAAGTCGTTCTCGTACAACTTCGCCGACGTCGAGTCCACCGAGAAGGCGGCCCGCGAGCTGCTGACCGGCAAGGCGCTGTGCCAGTACAACGCGGTGTTCGGCCCGGTGAAGGAAGTCGCCCCCCAGCAGAAGCTGGTCGTGACCGTCCGAGTCGTCTCCTCGGCCGTCTCGTCCCTGAAGGACGGCCGCGCGACCGTCCTGGTCTTCGCCGACCAGGTCACCACCCGCACCACCGACAACCAGTCGGGCGGCGGCACCGCCATGCTCCGGGTGAGCGCGATCGACGACGGCGGCCGCTGGAAGATCGACAACATGGAGATGTTCGGCGCCACGGCCGACCAGTCCCGCCAACTCCAAGGCTGCTGACCCCGCCCGCCCCTTGCCCGGACGGTACGCGGGGCCCCCGCGTCCTCTCCTGCAGTACGAAAGCTCCCCGCGTACTACTGGATGTTCGGCGCCACGGCCGACCAGTCCCGCCAACTCCAAGGCTGCTGACCCC
>JAVXWK010000523.1:0-7462 GCA_032230575.1 Pseudonocardiales bacterium
AGGTAGTCGGCGAACGACGACCGCGGGAACAGCCGGTAGGTCTCGGCTTCCACCTGCCACAGCAGCACTGGAACCGGTCCGACCGTCGTCGACACCGCGTTGCCCGGCCCGAACTCCCGCGGGTGCAGGTCGACCGGGCAGCCCTTCTCCAGTACGTCCCGCGCGAACGGTCCGCTCAGCTCGACGATCGTGCGGTTCGCCGACACGTCCACGGCCGAACCGGGCTCACCGCCGAGCGCCTCGACCAACTCGGCGTGCACGCCGGGCTCGTCGTCCAGCACCAGCCACTCGTCCGGTCCGAGCCAGAAAACCGTGCGCGAACTGGACTGCGAGGTCTTCCCGCACTGCTTCGGCAACGTCGCCCCGAGGGCTTTTTCGACGCGCGCGGCCGTTTCGGACGACAGGTCGACCCGCAGGTTCACCATGGTGCGGAAAGGGAGTTCGGTCAGGCCCGGCGGGAAAGTCAGGTGGGCCAGCGGACTGCGACGCAGGTCAGCCATCTCGCCTGCTCCCTTCCGGGTCGTAGTGGACGAGGTCGGCCACCTGCACCGGCACCAGTTCGGAGCCCACGTGCGCCATCAGGGTCTCACCGATCCGCGACTGCCCGCCGGCCACCAACGCCAGCGCGAACGGACGGCCCAAGGCTTCGCTGTGATAGCTGGAGGTCACGTGTCCGAGCATCGGCACCGGGGGAGTCATGGCCACGTCCCGCGCGATGATCTGCGTGCCCTCGGGAAGCCGTGTCGTTCCGTCCATCGGCAGCAGGCTGATCAGCTGCTTGCGGTCCGCACGTGTGGTGTCGGATCGCGAGAACGAGCGATTGCCGACGAAGTCCTTCTGCTTGGAGACCGCCCAAGCCATGCCCGCGTCATGCGGCGTCACTGTGCCGTCCGTGTCCTGGCCGACGATGATGTAACCCTTCTCGGCGCGCAGCACGTGCATGGTCTCGGTGCCGTAAGGCGTGATGTCGTAAGGCGAACCGGCCTCGTACACCTGCTCCCACACCGCCAGCCCGTACCAGGACGACACGTTGATCTCATACGCCAGCTCACCGGAGAACGAGATCCGGCAGATCCGCGCGGGCACGCCGGAGGCCAACGTGGTCTCGCGGAACGTCATGAACGGGAACGCCTCGGCGGACAAGTCCAGGTCTGGAGCCAAAACCGAGACCACGTCACGTGAGCGCGGGCCGACTACCGCGATCGTGGCCCACTGCTCGGTCACCGAGGTGCAGTGGACGTCCAGCGACGGCCACTCGGTCTGCAGCCATTCCTCCAGCCAGTCCAGGACGTTCGCCGCGCCACCGGTCGTGGTGGTCAGGAAGAAGCGGTTGTCGTCCAGGCGCAGCGTCACGCCGTCGTCGAAGATCATGCCGTCCGGCTTGCACATCACGCCGTACCGCGCGTGGCCGGGCTTGAGCTTCTTGAAAGCGTTGGTGTAGATGCGGTTCAGGAACTCGCCGGCGTCCGCGCCCCAGATCTCGATCTTGCCGAGCGTCGAGGCGTCCATGAACGCCACGCTGCCCCGCGCGGCACGGCACTCGCGGGCCACGGCGGCGTCGATGTCCTCGCCGTCGCGCGGGAAGTACCACGGGCGCTTCCACTGGCCGACGTCCTCGAACAACGCGCCGTGCTCGACGTGCCACGGGTGGATCGAGGTCGTGCGCTCGGGGTCGAACAGGTCGCCGCGCTCACGTCCGGCCAGCGCGGCGAACGCGATCGGGGTGTAGGGCGCGCGGTAGGTCGTGGTGCCGATCTCGCCGACCGAGCCGCCCAGGGCATGCGCGATCACGCCGATCGCGTTGACACCGGAGGTCTTGCCCTGGTCGTTGGCCGTGCCGAGCGAGGTGTAGCGCTTGACGTGCTCGACGTTCAGCATGCCCGCACCGGTCGACCGCCACACGTCCGCGACCGTGACATCCCGTTGCAGGTCAACGAAATGCGTGTCGTAGGAGTCGGCGGGCACGAGCCACAGCGGCCGCGTCGCCCACAAGCCGTCGCCGTTGGCCGCGCCGACGATCTCCTGGTCGCGCACCGCGCCGTCCGGGACGAACGCGGCGAGCTCGTCGTCCCAGCGCAGCTTGCCCTGGCGCTGACTGTGCAGGTGCACGACCGGGCTCCAGCCGCCTGACACAGCAAGCAGATCGCACTCGAACGATTCGACCGCATCGCCCTCCAGCGATCGGACGAGCACACCGGTGATCCGGTCGTCTCCTTCGGTGTTGATGACCGCGCTACCGGTCAGGATTCGCACGTCGACATCCACTGACACCTCAGGGCGCGCGTCGATGACCGCAGCGACCTCGATCCCGGCGTCCAGCAGATCGCGGACGGTGTCGTAAGCGCTGTCGTTGTTGGTGAACACGACGACCCGCGAGCCCGCTGCCACGCCGTAGCGGTTGAGGTACGTGCGCACGGCACCGGCGAGCATCACGCCCGGCTTGTCGTTGCCCGCGAACACCAGCGGACGCTCGTGCGCACCGGTCGCGAGCACCACGCGACCAGCCCTGATGTGCCACAACCGTTGGCGTGAAACATTTGCCGGAGCAGCGGCGCCGAGATGGTCGGTGCGCCGCTCCAACGCCAGCACGTAGTTGTCGTCGTACGAGCCGATCGCCGTGGTGCGGGTCAGCACGACGGTGTCCGGGGGCAGTGTGCCGTCGAGTTCCGGCTGGTCGTCGACCAGCATCACGCGAGCCCCGGTCGCGGAAGCCTCAGCGGCAGCAGCAAGACCAGCAGGTCCGCCACCCACGACCAGGACATCGGTGTGCACGAACTTCTTGTCGTACACCGCGGGATCCGGCGTCGGGTCGAGCCGTCCCTTGCCGGACAACGTCGACGCGACCAGACCGTCGTACAGCTCCACGGTCGTCGCGGGCAGCATGCCCTCCGAACACGGCCCGTCGACCTGCAGCAGCGCGTTGGGTTCCTCGACCCCGGCCGCCACGATGCCACGCGGACGGCCGCGGTAGATCGACGGCGCGACCTCGATGATCCCGTGCGCCAGCATCGCCGACGCCACGGTGTCACCGGGATGCCCGGTCAGTTCACGACCGTCCACTGTGAACCGGAGAACCTCGGAGCGATCGATGCGACCGCCAGTGGGGAGCCTGCTCATCGGGGCACCTCCTCGCCGTTGCGGTAGACCGCGAGGACCTCGTAGCTGACGGTGTCGCGCAGGACGTTGAACCAGCGCCGGCAGCCGGTGGAGTGCATCCAGCGCTCGGCGAACGGTCCCTTGGGGTTCTCGCGGTAGAACACGTACTCGGCCCACTGCTGGTCATCCAGCTCGGCGGGCGTCTCGGGGTAGGGCACGTGAGCCTGGCCGCCGTAGCGGAACTCGGTCTCGTCGCGGGGCCCGCACCACGGGCAGCCGATCAGCAGCACGGTGATCCAATCAGTGGGCCACGGCGGCGGCGCCGTGCTCGTCGATGAGCGCGCCGGTCGTGAAGCGGTCGAGGGAGAAGGGGGCGTTCAACGGGTGCGGCTCGCCGGTCGCGATGGTGTGCGCGAACGTCCAGCCCGCGGACGGCGTGGCCTTGAAACCGCCGGTGCCCCAGCCGCAGTTGACGAACAGGTTCTCCACCGGCGTGGTGCCGATGATCGGTGACGCGTCCGGCGTGACGTCCACGATGCCGCCCCACGTCCGCAGCACGTGCGCGCGGGCGAAGATCGGGAACAGCTCGACCGCCGCTGCCATCTGGTGCTCGATGACGTGGAACGACCCGCGCTGGCCGTACCCGTTGTAGGAGTCGACGCCCGCGCCCATCACCAGTTCGCCCTTGTGGGCCTGGGAAACGTAGACGTGCACGTGGTTCGACATCACGACCGTCGGGTGCACCTGCTCGTTCAGCTCGGACACCAAGGCCTGCAAGGGATGTGACTGGATCGGCAATCGGAAACCGGCCTTCTCAGCCAGCACGCTGCTGTGCCCGGCCGCCGCGAGCCCGACCCGTCCGGCGAGCATCCGGCCGCGGTCGGTCTCGACACCGACGACCTTGTCGCCGTCCTTGATGAACCCGGTGACCTCGCAGTTCTGGATCAGGTCCACGCCCAGCTCGTCAGCGCGACGGGCCAGCGCCCACGCCACGTGGTCGTGCTTCGCGATGCCCGCGCGAGGCTGGAAAGTACCGCCCAGCACGGGATAGCGGGTCTTCGGCGACAGGTTGACGATCGGGCAGATCTCGGCGATCTGCGACGGATCCACCCACTCCGCGTCGACCCCGTTGAGCCGGTTGGCGTTCACGCGGCGCATGCCCTCGCGGACGTCCTGCAGGGTGTGCGCGAGGTTGAGGACGCCGCGCTGGCTGAACAGGAAGTCGTAGCCGAGCTCCTCCGGCAGCCCCTCCCACAGCTTCAGCGCGTGCTCGTAGATCGCCGCGCTCTCGTCCCACAGGTAGTTGGAGCGGATGATCGTGGTGTTGCGGGCCATGTTGCCGCCCGCGAGCCAGCTCTTCTCCAGCACGGCGACGTTCGTGATGCCGTGCTTCGAAGCCAGGTAGTACGCCGTCGCGAGGCCGTGCCCGCCCGCGCCGATGATGATGACGTCGTACGAGGAGCGCGGCTCGGGGTTGCGCCACAGGAAGTCCGGGTGTTCGGGCAACGGCGTCATGCGGCAGCTCCCTGCAGGTGCGGGTACAGCGGGAACGCGGTGGCGAGCTTCTCGACCCGGTCACGCAGGACCTGTTCGTCGGTGAGTTCTGCCCTGAGCGCCAACGCGATGCTGTCGGCCACCTCGCGGACTCGACCTCGCCGAACCCGCGGGGCCGGCGCGAAGTTCTCGGAGGCGATCATCTCGAGCGTCGACTGCCGGCGGCGACTTCGGGATCCAGTTCGTGCAGTGGCCGGGACAGTGGACTCGGTGGCATGCGAGGCTCCATACTGGCGGACGACTGGTGAACAACTGATATATCAGGCTCTGCGTTAAGGTATTCAAGCTCGCCGGAGAGGTCAAGGGGGCCTGATGGAGAAGGTGGCCGAGTCTCTGGGTGAAGAGCTCTCCTTCGCCGAGCGGGCGTACCGCAACATCCGCGACCAGCTGGTCATGCTGGACATCCGCCCCGGCGCGCCGATCAACGAAGATCAGCTCGCGCAGTCGCTCGGCTTCGGCCGCACCCCGGTCCGCGAGGCACTGAAGCGCCTGCAGTACGAGCGGCTGATCGCGGCCTACCCTCGTCGCGGCACGTTCGCCACGGACGTCAACATCACCGATCTCGCGCACATCTCCGAGGTGCGCCAGGAGCTGGAACCGCTGGCCGCGGCGCAGGCAGCCCGCCGCGCCACCCCCGCCGACCGCGAGACGCTGACGGCTCTCATCCGGGGTCTCGGGCGGGTGCCGCGCGGCGACTCGGCCGCGTTGATGAGGCTGGACCTGAAGGTGCACCGGGCGGTGTACGCGGCCACGCACAACCCGTACCTGGAGGACACGCTCGTCCGCTACGACAACCTGGCGACGCGGATCTGGTGCCTGTTCATCGACCGGCTGGCGGACATGGCGAGCCACGTCGAGGAGCACGAGCCGTTGATCGAGGCGATCGTGGCGGGAGACGCCGAGAAGGCCGCCGATCTCGCCCGTGGCCACGTGGAGGGGTTCGAGCAGGCCATCAGGTCGGCGATCTAGCTTCGCCGGGTGGCGAGACGGTAGGCGGCCGACCCGATCAGCTCCAGCGAGACCTGCAGCCGGTCGAGGCTGATGTTGTCGCGGATCGTGTCCTCCGGCGTGTGGTAGATCGGCTCCAGCAACGCCGGACCGCCCTCACCGCGCCAGCTGAAGTTCGCCGACGCCATGCCCTTCTCGTGGAACGGCACGTGGTCGCTCGACCCGCGCGCCACCGGCCCGTGCACCCGAGGGTCGTAGCCGAGTCGTCGCGCCGCCGCCCGGACGTGCTGGGTCGTGGCGTTGTCCGCACCGTCCACGGACAGCAGCCAGTACGCCGTCGCCGGGTCGTGGCTGGTGGCGACCATGTCGTTCTGGAACACGCCCTTGATCCGCGTGATCTCCTCGGCGGACAGCTGCGAGACGTAGTGCCGAGACCCGAGCAGTCCTTGCTCCTCCGAACCCCACAGGGCGAACCTGATTGCCTTGTGCGTAGGCAGATAACGCAGGACGCGCGCGAGTTCCAGGCACAGCACGGTTCCGCTGCCGTCGTCGTTGGCACCCGGCGATCCCGGCACGCTGTCGTAGTGCGCGGTGACCATCACGATCCCGTTGTCACGCCACGGGAACGTCGCCGGCCGCTCGGCGATCACGTTGTAGGAGGTCAGGTTCGGGTGGTGGGTGGTGCTGATGGTCAACTCACCCGAGCCCTGCGCGCGCAGCTTCTCGGTGTGCACCTGGGCGAGCCCGATCACCGGCACCGTGACGTCGCGGTCGAGCGTGGGCGAGAACGCGCTGGATTTGCTGGTGGTGGCGGAAATCCGGCCGAGGATCACCGCCACCGCACCTCGTTCGATCGCCGCGTGCACGTGCGCGGAACCGGCCGGCGCGTTGACGTAGAAGGCGATCTTGCCCGTCAGGTCCTGGCCGTCGGTCACCTCGACGAACGGCGCCTTCAACGTGACGCCAAGGGATCCGAAGCGCGACGCACCCGCCTGCCATTGGCCGATCCGGGCGAGGTACTTGTCCGGCACGGCGAACGGTTGCGTCGTCACCTGGTACCGCAACGCCTTGAGCTCCCGCACCAGGTAGTCGCGGGCCCGGTGCTCGGACTCGGTGCCCCCGATGCGCGGCCCGATCCCGTCGCTGAGCACCTTGAGGTGTTCGAGCGCCTTGCGGGCCCGAACCCGTGCCACGACAGGGAAATCACCCAGGTCGAGGTCCGGCAGGCCCGCCGCGCCCGGTTTCTGCCCGGTCGCCGCGAGCGCGCCGGCGGGGTTGGCCACCACGGCGGCGGCCCCGGCCGCCGCCGCGAGGAAGTCACGTCTGCGCATGTCGTCCCCCATCTCACGAATGTCCACCGAACGTAGGCAGGTGGTGAGGCGCGGGACAACCGACTAGTGGCTGGCTTTCTCGGCGTGCTCCAGAACCAGGTCCTGCACCTGCCTGCGCGCGTCCGAACGCGCCCTCTCGACGCAGTCCATCAGCCGCGCGGCCAGCACGTCCGGGTCGAGATCGCGCACGACGGGGCTGAGCGCGATGCCCGTGGTCACGCCGTTCGAGTCGACGGTGACGCCGACGCCGCCCCGCACGGCCTCGCCGTTGATCTCCGCCAGCGACACGACCAGATCGAGGTAGCGGAGCCGTTCGCGTTCGGCGGCGGCCCCCTGAAGCTCTTCCCACCACGCGAGACGACGCCGCAGCAACGCGTGCGCGGCCGCCGGATCAGGCACCGGCACCGACCAGGCCCCGGACGCGGTGTGCAGGACAAGACCACTCGCTTCGGTGGTCACGTGCGCGATCCGGTCGAACGAGACCCCGGCGCCCGTCCGCCCCGCCGTCCAGTCGATGCGGTCGGTCCCGATCA